>JAZQZK010000102.1:0-6434 GCA_045634025.1 Candidatus Scatosoma sp. | reverse complement strand
GTTTTAAGGCGCTGGGTTGGACGCCTACTCGGCTTAAAAATTCTTTGAGCATTTCCGCCGCGAGCTTACCGTCTACGATTTCGCCTTCGTGCACGGGGAATACGATTTGCGTGAACTCCGCCGTTTTCCCAACAAGTTTTTTCGCTTCCTTTCCCACCGCTTTCACCGCGCGTTCTATACCGCTAACGGCAACGCAGGAAGGCTCTGCAAGCGCGATTCCGTTGCCTGAATCGGCGCGATATATTTTCGTCGTTGACGAGCCTAAATCAATCGCAATTTTTATCATAGCCCTGCTCCTTTAGTATTTTTGCATATAGCTTTTTACAAAGCTCTACCGGTAACCCCACCACGTTCGTGAAGCTACCGCGTATAGTCTTTACAAGTCCGCCGTCTTGGATACCGTACGCGCCTGCCTTGTCCATAGGCGAACCGCTTTTTATATAGTCCTTTATCCATTCGTCCGAGAGTTTATTGAACTTGACTCTCGTCTTTGCCGAGCGGTTGAGATATTTCTTCTTACCGTCTTTATAGTAGATGAAACACACGCCCGTATAGACGCAATGAGAACGCCCCGATAGCATTTTGAGCATCTCGAACGCTTCGGCTTCGCTCTTTGGTTTCCCAAGTACTTTTTTGCCGTAAGCGACTACCGTGTCCGCGCCAAGCACGATTGTTTCTTCGTTTCCTTCTTTAGAAAACACTTCGTCCGCTTTTTGCTTTGAAAGGGATTCTACGAGCGTTCGCGGCGTACCTGCTACCGCCATTTCTTCGCCTTGGGCGGGGATTATCGTCGTTTCATTAACAAATTCTTTTACTAATTCCTTGCGTCTTGGGGACGCGCTTGCTAATATAAATTTCATCTTTTTTAGGTTGAAGAGCCACTTACGGATAAGTGGCTCTTTTGATTATGAACTTTCAAAATTACAAAATTTCAAGATTTTTTCTGAAGGATTTTTTGAACTCGGAATTCGCCATAGACGCCGCTCTGATTTCAAGCATAGCGTCGCCCGTAACTTCCGTTTTCATGATTACCGAGTCGCCAAGCACGTCGCAATTAACACCCGTGACTACCGCGCTCTTGCTTCTGTCCAAGCATTCCGCGATACGAAGAAGTATGCCGAGCTTTTTAACCGCTTCAAAGTCTTCTTCCGTTACGATATTCTTATACTTTTGCCATTCCGCTACCGACACGTCTTCTCGTCTATGACAAGCAGCTACGAACGCCGCAAGCACGATTTCGCGATGGGTTGCGCCGTGGATTGCAGAGTTTAAGATCACGTAACAGCTATGTTTGGTGTTGCCGTAGAATTTAACTCGTTTTCCACAGTCGTGAAGGCTTGCCGCTATCTTCAAAACTTTAAGGTATTGACGAGAGAATTTGTGCAATACGCGGAGTTGTTTGAAGAGTTGGATGGAAAGCTGGACAACGTGGTCAACGTGCGCTTTGTCGCAACCGTAATACTTATTGATGGTTTCCAAGCTATACGATAATACGTCGGAAATGGGTTTTTCTTCGGTGATAGGGAAGGCTTGGTTTAAGAGTATGCCTTCACGCAAACCGTTTGCGCCGATTGCGAAATTGTCGATACCAACGTGGGAAACGAAGGATTTAACGATCGCCATTGCCGCGGGCATAATGTCCGCTCTGTCGGGCGAAAGACCTTTGATTTTCTTGCGTTTGTCAACGTCGAGAACGCGAACCATATCGTAGATACCGCTAAAATCTTCTAGCGTCATACGATAGTTATGCACGTTTTCAAGCGGGTATTTCTTGACGAGTTTGCTGATTTTGAACAAGTTTCTGAACGAACCGCCCACGCCGATCATTTGGGTTTCGGGGTCGATTTCCTTGAGCCATTCTACCTTTTTAAGCTGTTCGGTAAAGAAGGTTTCGATTTGAACGGACGCTTCTTCAGGCGTGCAGTCTGACGCGAACAAGTCCGTCAACGTCACCGCGCCAAAAGGCAAGGATACGTAGTTGAGAAGGTTTCTTCTGTTGTAGTAGATAATCTTCGTGCTACCGCCACCGATTTCAAGGATAATACCTTTGGGGATATCCATAGTATTGATAACGCCACGATAGACCAAAACTGCCTCTTCTTCTTCCGATAAAACGCGAAGTTTAATGTTGCAAGTAGCTTGGATTTCGTCCAGGAACGAGCGTTGGTTTTTCGCTCTTCTTACCGCCGCCGTCGCTACTGCGATGATACGGTCAACACCGTTTGCGTCGCAAAGTCGTTTGAACATTTTAAGGGTACGAATAGTTTCCGCTACGCGTTGGGGTTTCAAGAACCCGTCCCTGTCCATGTCTTGACCGAGCCTTACACTCTCTTTCATTTCGTCAACGACCATATAATGCCCGTCCGTGAACAATTCCGCAATCACGAGACGCGCGGTATTCGAACCTAAATCTATAACACCTAATCTTTCCACTTTTATTAGCCTCTTTTTTTTCTTCGGTAAACTATCGTTTACTTCTTACATATTAATACGCACATAGTTTACCACATAAAATCCGATTTGTCCATACCCTTTTTGAAAATTTTTTGTTTTTTTGCAAAATTTCCCTATTTTCGCCAAATAACGCGACCTTTTTTTGTGCGATTTGTTCTTTTTTCTCAAAACCCCACTAAAAAACCTGCTCGATAGCAGGCTTTTAGACGAATTTTTAGTTTTTTTTGTAAAAATTTTTCAGGTATTTTAGCTATTTTTCGCTTGGGCTTGGCTTTGTTTTTGGAGCAAAGTCATCACCGAAAGAAAAATTAAAAACACGCCGAAGCCTTTTCGAAGCATTTCGGACGGTAAAAAACTCGTCAGTAACACCCCTAGACACGAAAGTAAGAGCGCGGGGAATATTAACCATAAAACGCCGTCCGTTTTCAAAAGTCCGTTGTCTGCGTGGACCTTTAACGCGCCCAAGCTCATCGGCAAAAACGAGAATAAATTTGCCGACTGCGCAAGCTTTTGCTCTACCCCGCCAAGCACCGTTAAAAGCGGAATGGTTAACGTGCCACCGCCCATGCCCATACCTGCAGGAATCCCCCCGGCAAAGCCTAAAATTAGATATAAATAAAAGCGCATATTCCGCCTCCTTTCCCTAACTTAAATTCGCGTTCAACGCGTACATACCCCTATCCTTTCCTTAAAAGAATAGCATCCATACCCCCGCGAACGCCTGCAAAAACGCGAAGACGAGCGAGATAATTTTCATCGGTAAAATTTTCAAAAGTTTCGCGCCTAAAAGTCCGCCGAACGTCACGCCGAGCGCGGTGGGGACGAGGACGGAAAAGTCGTAAAAGCCGTTAAAGGCGTACAAGAGAAAAGAGAAAAACGATACGGGTAAAATGACGAGAATGGCGGTTGCGTGCGACGTTTGTCCGTCAAGCCCCGTCTTTTGGAGTAAGGGTACGGCGAGCATTCCGCCACCGCCGCCAAAGAGTCCGTTCGCCGCGCCGACTGCCGTACCGCAAAGGATATTTTTTAGGTTAGATTTGAGTTTTTCAAAGAGCTTGGTCATAGGCAAAATCCCCCTTGCATCGTCTAAAAATGGTAATTTTTTGGATTTTCACAAATATTTTGCGCAATTTTTTTAATTTTATAAAACTTTTTCCCTCATTTATCCGTATAAACGCTTGATTATAATTTGATTTTGTATTAAAATAGTATAGCATACATTTATTATTAGGCGAATTCCGTTTACGGCTTGGGTCCTTTACATTATATAAGTATAATGAGACGAAGGACGAGTTTTTACGGACACGGTCACGATGAAAATTCCGTGATTTAGGTCAAGCGAAATTCCCGACGAAAAAACAATGCAAAAACAATAAACCAGAAGGTGGTTATATGACAATTAATTCCAAAAAACGCAAACAACTTCTTGCTCTGTTCTTATCGGCAATGATGGCTTCTTCCTTCGCTGCGCTTGCTGCGTGCAAGGATACTGATGAAGATACGAACCCTGAAACGGAAACGGAAGAATCTTCCGTTAAGAAAGACTCTGCAAGACTTACTAACGGTAGTTTTGAGTTCTTCGACACTAATAGCGGCAAGAACCTTATTATCACGTCGCCCGATAGTTGGTCTCGTTCCAACGCGCCCGGTGGCGTAACGTCTAAGTCCGCAAGCGGTATTATCAATACCGAAGACTCGGCTTGGAAAAACCTTACCACGTCTTCTAACCTTTCCTACGCGACGGTAGAAGCTGCGAAGAAGAACTGGGATAATCTCACCGCTAAGGACAAGCTCGCGTTCTACGACGAGCAAAAGAACGAAGACGAACTTGAATTCTATCAAAAGTTCAATATCGACTCCGAAGACTTGCCTACCTGTGAAAACCCCGGTACGCACTACGCGTCCACCGACGAGAATGCGTCCAAGAATACCAACGTTTTGATGATTCATAACAATTATAACGTTTCGGGTAAGTACGGTACGGCGCAAAGATTCGCTTCCTCTACCACTATTACCATTTCGGCTGGTACGTACGCTGAGCTTTCCGTTTGGGTAAAGACGGCGGATCTTAAGTACAGCGCGAAAGAACAAGACGTTCTTGACGGCAGAGGCGCGTATATCGACGTTACGCAAACGGTTGGTAGCAAGACGCTTGATACTTTGCAAGTGAAGAACATCAACACCGAAGTTCAAGCAAACCAAACGGAAAACAACGGTTGGGTGAACTATAAGTTCTATTTGCAAGGTTGTTCCTATGCAACGAGTACCGTTAAGGTTACGCTTGGTCTTGGTCAATCGCTTGTTTCCACCAACGTTTCCGAATACGTTAGCGGTTACGCGTTCTTCGACGACGTTTCTTGCAAAGTTTACGACGCTGAAGACTGGTCCACGGCTACTTCAACCGTAAACACCAAGCTTAACATGGCGTCCGATAAAGCGGATAAAATTATCAATGCAGACGAAAACACCGACAAGGCGTTCTCGATGAATATGGATAGCCATAACACTGGTTTCAATACCTTTAATTTCACGGCTGACGCAACTGCCGAGCTTACCACTGAAGAAGCTGGCAATAAGAAAGTTTACGCTTCCGCAAAGGATAAGTTGTTACCCACCGACGCGCAACAGTTCGTTGGTCTTAACATTAACAACGCTAACGACTACGTAGAAAAAGTTACGTTCGCTGACCTTAGAACGACCACGAACCCCTTGTTGACGAAGGTCAAGGATAGCCTTACGAAGCCCGATTCCTTCAAGTCCGACGATATCTACCTTATCGCAAGCGAAGAGGGCGCGGCTTACACTACTACTATCCGTCCCAACGGTTCGTATTATGAACTTGCCGCTGGCAAATACGCGGTATATTCCTTCTTCTTGAAGACTTCCGACCTTGCAGGTCACGCGGGCGCAACCGTGAGGTTCATCGAAGTTGCAGACATCAAGGGCGAAACCAAAGATTTCGGCAGCGAAGCGGTTATCTCTTCCGTTGATACGAGCTCGATTACCGGCGTCAACCTTACCGTTGACACGGCAACCGGCGAAGAAACCCGCGAAGATATCTATGCAGGTTGGCAACAATGCTTCTTCTTCCTTGAAAACGATACCGAAGAATCGAAGTATTTCAAGATTGAATTCTCTTACGGTACTAAAAATATCGTAAACTCCAAAGATAAAGACTACTACGGCGGTTTCGCAGCGATTGCGAACTTCCAAACGAGAGAACTTGACTCCGAAGAATATAAATACGTTTCCGTAAGCACCTATACCAAGACCTTCTCCTTGAAGGGCTTTGAAGAAACGGAAACGAGCGGTCAAGTATTCGACGAAGCTTCGAGTGTTGGTGGCAACATCGAAAAAGGCCTTGCTAATCCCCTTACCTACAAGGGTGTTTACGGCGGTAGCGGTTGGGTAAACGGCACGAACACCGACGATACGAGACTTAACGAAAACGCTTACGCAGGCCTTATCAATAAGAAGTATTTCAACGACGTTGATCCCGACACCGACGAAGGTTGGGTAAGCAACACCGTTAACGATACCGTTAAGGGCGCTTTGACAAGTAGCAACCTTACGCTTGGTAACTCCACGCAACCCCTTGTTATCTACAACAACGAAGAACAAGCTTACGGCTTTATCGGTGGTAGCAAGTCCATCTATGCAACGACGCACTCCACCGTTTCCGTTCGCGTTAAGGCTACGGATGGCGCGAAAGCGTATATCTATCTCGTTGATACGAGTGATAAGTCGCACGAAAGCGTACTTTCTTGGAAAGCAGGCGTAACCTACTGGTACAACGACGACGGCGATCTTTGCGCGAAGGATCCTTCGGATAAAGACTTCAATAAGAAGACGGACGTAGCGTTCAAGCTCCAAGAAAACGGCTTGTATCTCGTGAACGAAAAATGGAGCGGTTACGCGTCAAGCGGTGTTTCTAAAGATCAATACTTCGCAAACCTTCAAAACTATGAAGGCTACGGCGA
>JAZQZK010000101.1:0-4481 GCA_045634025.1 Candidatus Scatosoma sp. | reverse complement strand
GGCATCGTCACCGCGGAAGAAGCGGAAGGCGCAGAGCAGGTCTTGAACGCTGCGGCGCTCACCTACGTTGCTTCGCTTGCAACTTCGCTCGTGTACTTCTTACGGTTCGCCGTTTGGGTGCTTACCATGTTCGGCGGTCGCCGTCGCAGATAACTTTATAGGAGGAATATACTATGAGAGAAAAAGATACCGTTAAATTTGAAAACAAAGGCGAAATAAAGATGATAGCGCACAGGGGGCTTTCGGGGTTGGAGCTTGAAAACACCTGCCCTGCGTTCGTGGCTGCGGGCGTGAAGAGTTATTACGGCATTGAAACGGACGTACACGTCACCAAAGACGGGGAAATCATCGTGTATCACGACAACAATCTCAACCGTCTTACGGGTATGGATAAAGTCGTAGAAGAATGTACCTTCGCCGAACTTCGTGAGATAACGTTTACGGACACGGACGGCGTGACCAAACGCAAGGACTTGTTCCTGCCTACGCTCGAAGAATATATTTGCATTTGTAAAAAATACGACAAGGTCGCGGTGTTGGAACTCAAAAATCAGATGGAAGAAAAATACCTTCTCAAGATTGGGAAAACGATTAAGGGAATGGGTTGGTTTGAAAATACGATTTTTATTTCCTTTGCAGGCGAAAATCTCGTTGCGCTTAAAAAACATTATCCGAGCGCAGCCGTGCAATTTCTATCGAGTAGTTTAAGTGACGAGAGATACGATTTCATGGTGAAAAACGATTTCGACGTCGACCTTTCGGAAAAATGTATCACAAAAGAACTTGTGGATGAATTCCACGCTCTTGGCAAAAAAGTCAACGTTTGGACGGTCAACGATATCGAGAGAGCGGAATATCTAAAGGAATGCGGAGTGGATTTTATCACCACGAATATTTTGGAATAAACAATATAGAATTATAAAAATGACAGGGGCAGGTACGCGATGAATGCGTATCTGCCCTATTTGTTTTGCGGTTTAATAAAAACCCTATAGGTTACTTATACTAAAAGAAAAGCGGTCGGGGGGATAAAAATGCAAAGCAAAGAGTTTATCAAAGGCGCGGCGTGGATAGCAACGGGCGCGTTCGTTTCTAAGCTTATCGGCGCGCTGTACCGTATCCCACTCACAAACCTAATCGGTGGCTACGGCATGGGTCTTTATCAAATGATATACCCTTTTTATTGTCTTTTATTGACGATTTCGGCGACGGGGATTCCGTCGTCCATTTCCGCGATTACGGCAAGTGAACTTGCAAAAGGCGACAAGGCGAAAAGCGTACTCACTACGGCGTTGAAGCTCTTCCTTTTGATCGGTGTACTTGGTTCGGCGGTTATGATAACTTTAGCAAAACCGCTTGCAACCGCGCAGGGCGAAAACGGGCTTATGGGCGGATATATCGCGCTTGCGCCGTCGGTGGCGATCGTTTCAGTGATCTCGGTGTTTCGAGGTTGGTTTCAAGGCAACGGGGATATGCGTCCAACGGCGATTAGCGAGATCTTAGAACAGGTCGTTAAGGTTATCATCGGGCTATTACTCGCGTACCTGTATAGGGGGAACGTCAAAAAAGCGGTCACGGCGCTACTCTTTGCCGTAACCGTGTCCGAGCTTTTCGCCCTTTTCTACGTTTTATGGAAATATAAACGCGTACATGCCCCCGCCCTTTTGAAAAACGGCAGGGGCAGGGTTGCGATGAAAGAGATTTTAAGAACGAGCGTATTCGTCACGCTCGCATCCGCTTTACTCCCCCTTTCAAATATGATTGAGAGCGTGTTTTTGGTGAGATTGATGAATAATTACACCGACCGCGCGGTAGGGCTTTACGGCTTATACGCAGGTGGCGCGGTGACGATTATTAACTTGCCGGTATCTCTTTGTTATGGGATCGTTGCGATAACCATTCCCACGCTCGCAAAAGCCAAAGCGAGCGAGAGAAGAAAGAAACTTTTCTATTCTTTGGGGCTAACGTTGCTTGTGAGTCTTCCCTGCGCGGTTGGGTTATATATCTTTTCGCCAACTATCGTGAACGTGTTATACCGTTCGCTTTCGGGCGTGGAAAAGCAAACGCTTATCTCGCTTATAAAAAGCTTTTCGATAAGCGCGGTTACCCTTTCGGGCTTGCAAACTCTGTCGGGTTGTTTAACGGCGCAGGGCAAACCGCGGTTTAGCGCGATAACGATGTCGGTAGGGATAGCGATTAAGCTTGGGCTTGATTTCCTGCTCGTGTCTAACCCAAAATATTCCATTCAAGGCGCGGTGGTTTCGGCAAACGTTTGTTACGCGCTCGTTTTTATCTTAAATCTAATCGTCAACCTATCCCTTACCCGAAAAAAGAAGAACGACTGACCGCCCTTTTTGTTCATAAAAATACGTAAATACCTTGATTTATTCATAAAATCGTGGTATAATAGTCTTATCTATAAATAGACAAGACTAAAGTTTACGGAGACGGTTTATGAAGAAACTAGTTATAAGCAAAAGAATTAGTTCAATAATAATAGCAATATCTATTTGCGTTGGGGCGATTCTTGGCATCGTTCTTTTTAAGAAGGACGATGAACATACGCATGTGTATGAAAGGATCTGGACGAAAGACGGCGCGTACCACTGGCACGCTTGCGAAATCGGGGATTGCGACTCCGCGGCCGATAAAGCGGAACATAGCTGGGACGAATTTAATTTCTGCACGGTTTGCTTTACCGTTAGAGGCGAAGCGGCGTGGGAGGCAAGCTTACAGCCTGACAATTTCAAAAACGTGACCGTTCGGGTTTACGGTGAGTTTTCCGAAGGCGAAGAATTTGATAAATTATTCAAGTTTGACAATGAGTCGGCTTGGGGAAATAATCAATACGTTGCGACGATACTCGGCGCGCTTGAAGATTTTAGCAACTACGTCTATAATAGTCAAAGCAAGGTTTACGAAAGCGATACGGACGTTTTCTTCACCGAGACGGTGGACGGAATCACGGCGCAAATTACCGCCGAAAACGTGGTCGTTAAGATAGACGAAAATAACAAGATTACGGAAATATCTTGTGATATGGTGCAGTCGTTTGACGGGGACTCGTTGAGTTTGACGGTTACCTTTGCATTCAGCGATTACGGTACGACGGTTATAGCATAAAGACCATTAAAGGGCAATGGATTTTTCGGTTCCGTCGCCCTTTTTGTTGATTTTTTGAGTAAATTGCGGTATAATTAAGAAAAGATTTCTTAACATTCTAAACGGGAGAACACGAAGATGATTACGGTTGTTGGGCTTGGAAACGAAAAAGGCGATTTGACGGCGCGCGGTAAATCCGCTATTTTAAGCGCCGTGCAAAACGGGTATAAGATTGCTGTGAGAACGGGGAAAACTCGTTCGTACGAAAGCGTGCTTGAGCTTGGCGTCGAGCATACCTGCCTTGACTACGTTTACGAAAAAAGCCGTTCCTTCAAAACGTTGAACGATAACCTTGCCAAAGCGGTCATGTCGCTTGGCGAGAATACCGTGTATCTCGTGGACGGCTCGGCGTCGGAAGATAATTCCGTTAAATCGCTCGTCCGCAAAACGCGTGGAAAACTCAAAATCATCAGCGGTGTTTCCAAGGCGACCACAATCGCGGAGAAGGCTAACTTTACAAGTTGTTCGTATACCGCGGTTTCCGCGTATGAGATTTTTGAAAAGGCGAAAGGAGGACTCACTCTGCCCCTGCTCGTTTACGACCTTGACGATCAGGCGCTTGCAAGCGACGTGAAACTCTTGCTTGGCGACGTGTTCGGCGACGAGATTAAGGGTAAGTATATTATCGGAAATACCGCAAAGGTGGTAGGCATGTACGAGTTGGACAGACAAAAGGCCTACGATTATTCGTCCGCGTTCGCGATAGACGAAAGGGATTTACTCGACAAAAAACGTTTCAATTTAGAAGACTTAATTGAAATTATCGTGCGACTCCGCGCTCCCGACGGTTGTCCTTGGGACAGGGCGCAAACGCCTGAAAGCGTTAAGATGAGCGTGATCGAAGAAGCGTACGAGCTTGTAGACGCGATTGACTCAGGTGATAGCGAAAAAGTCTTGGAAGAGACTGGCGACGTAATGCTCCAAGCCGTATTCCAAGCGGTAATGCGTGAAGAACGCGGAGAGTTTACCGTGACGGACGCGCTCACGAACCTGTGCGAAAAGCTTATCTTTAGACACTCCCACGTGTTCGGGAAAGACAACGCGAAAGACGAACAGTCGGCGCTTGGCGTATGGGAAAAGAACAAAATGCAGGAAAAACACCAAACGACGTTCGCGGATTCCGTCAACGACGTGCCGAAAGCCTTCCCTGCCGCGCTCCGCGCCCAAAAAATAGGCAAGCGCGCCGCAAAAGCTGGCTTGGATTTCGAGTCGGTAATAGACGCAGTCCAAGCGTTGAAATCGGAGATAGAAGAGTTCTTAACCGCCTATAAAAAGGGCGATAACGAAGAGATTGAAAAAGAGCTTGGCGACGTACTGTT
>JAZQZK010000100.1:0-5867 GCA_045634025.1 Candidatus Scatosoma sp. | reverse complement strand
CTTCTGCCGCAAGAACTTCAGGAAGAGGCAAGAATACGTCTTGCGAGTGGCTGTTACCAACAATCAAGAACTTCTTATAGTCTGCAAAACTAGTGGTCGTCGAAGGAGTATCATCGCCATTGTCAGAATTCTCAGAAGGTTCGGGAACAGTCCAAGGATTCTCTAATACGTAATTGATAGCTTCCTTCATATCGTTCTTCATGTCTGTGGTTAAGGTGAGCGTACCAGTAGCGCTGCCAGTGGGCGACGTTTTTATGGTGTACGTTTCCATACCGATCGTGCACTCGTTGATGAGACCGAGATTGTACATGAATTGCGTATAGAACGAATACGACGCAAGAACAGCACCGATGGTTTCCATGTTAATGTGGACAAGGTCTGCATAAAGTTCTGCGGATGTATAATCCAAAACTTGGTTTGCATAGTAGAAGGGAGTACCCACCGCAATCACCATGGAGATATCTTCTTCCTTAGGCTCGTTGTTGCTATCTAAAAGGTTGGCTTGAACGTTTCCAACGAGCGCGCTATAACGGGCATACGCGCTAGTATCACCACCAGCAAGCGCAACGGAGGTTTGATACATACTATAACTGTCCTTCGCAGATTCGGTCGTCTTGTCTTTCAAAGCTTCAATGACGCTATTGTCATCATTATAAGGGCTAAGCCAGGAAACGGAATAACCGATATTTACATTCTTGCCGTACTTTGCATTGTACGTGGTTTGAATGTAGTCTACAACATATTCACGGGAGGTTTTGTAAATATCTTCAACGATAGGATCCCAAGGACCAAGCTGTACGAAGATGTAGTCCCACTCTTGGGCGGTTAATGCGTAGTCAAGCGTCTTACGATCAGTTGCGCCCTTTTTATAAGCGCCATTATCACCGGGTTCGCTGAGATAGTATTCGTAACTAGCTACGCTATTTTTGATGTTTTCTTCGTGTTTTACCAACGTGGTGCCGCCTATTTTAACGTAACCGAACGTAAAATTGGTTACGCCTTGCGCGATTGCTACCTGAGGAAGGCCCAAGAACGTATTTTGCGTATGGCTGTTACCGATAAGCAAAACCTTCTTGCCACTAGTCGTTTCGCCTTCACCAGTGTTGTCGTCCGCGGGAGGATCACCAGGAACAGTCCAAGGATTCTCCAATACGAAGTTAATAGCTTCTATAATATCTTTCTTCGGTGCGTTGCTGGATTGCGTTAAATCGAACGTGCTGGCAACAGTGCCGTCAGTGCTCATTACGTTGTACGTATCCATATTTACCGTGCACTCGTCTACGAGGTCGAGGTTGTACATGAATTGCGTATAGAATGCATACGCCGCAAGAATACCACCAACGTTCGCCTTATTAATGTGAACTTTTGGAGTGTCACCATAGAGTTTCGTAACAGAACGACCTAATTCTTCGGTTAAATAGTAAACGGGGGTACCTACCGAGACCACCATGGAGTGAGGTCCTTTAGGCGTGCCGTCTTCATTCAAAAGGTTTGTTTTAACGTTGTTAAGGAGCGCTTCATAACGATAGTATGCGTCTTCCTTACCACCAGCAAGCGTTACGGATTGATTGTAGATATTCTTATAGTCTTCGGATAAGGTATCGGCATATTCGTAAGGGGTAAGCCAGGAAACGGAATAACCGATTTGTGCATTAGGACGCACGGATTGAATGAGTTCTACAACCGTATTACGTTCATTTGCGTAAATGCTATCAACAATAGGATCCCAAGGACCAAGTTGTAAGAAGACGTAGTCCCATTCTTGCGCTTCTAATGCGCCCCTAAAGGTCTTATTCGCTTCTTGTCTGTAAACGCCGTTGTCGCCGGGTTCGCAGATATAGTAGTTGTACGTAGTATTGCCTGCATTGATGTTCTCAACATGGGTTTCCATCGTGGTACCGCCCTGTTTAGCGAGACCAAACGTATAGTTGGTTACGCCTTGCGCGATTGCTACTTGAGGAACACCCCAGAACGTATCTTGCGAATGGCTGTTACCGACAAGCAAAATCTTCAAACCGTCAGTCGTCGGAACTTCGGGTTCAGGATCAACAGGAGTTTCAGGATCCACAGGAGTTTCGGAAGTTCCGGTGCCTTTTGCCCAAGTAAGCGTACCATCTGTTGCAACCGTCCAGCAACCAGATTCAGTAAAGCCAGCCGTTTTATAATTTTTATTTGCTACCAATTCTTCCCAAGTATCAAAACGTAAGCTCTTGGCTTTATTCGAAACACCATATCCAGAAACTTTCGTGCTAGCTTCGTTATACGTCCACACGATTTTACCTTGCGACCCATTCTCGCCGTTAGCATCAGGAGTTGTAAATATTAAGAAGTTTAAAGCGTGCGCGATTTCAGCAGTTTGATATTCACCGCTTGTTTCGTCTTTCTGGTTAATCGGCGCAGTGAATTTGTTTGCAGATACGCAATAAAGATTCTCGGTTGTGTAAGAAGCATTTTTATTATAAACAGCAAAAGCAAGACCGCCAGATACGTTGGTCGTATTTTCAGCAGCAGGATTAACCGTTGAATATACGAGGACACTGTTGGTAATTTTGGAATCGCCAATCGCGTATCCCGCCAAGAGCGCCGAATTTTTCATTGCGAAACCAGGGTTATTCGTTGCGTCTGCTGCATTATATGCGTTCGTTTCGATATGTACGTTTTCAATCGTTGCCGCAATTAAATAGTAGCCTAAAACGTACTTGTTACCGCCATCAGTATAGTCCGATTTAACGTTCATGAACGCAACGTTCTTAACCGTACCACCGTTTACCATACCGAAGATACCTTCGTATTGCGAACCGATGGTAAGGCCGTTAATCGAATAGCCCATACCGTTGAACGTACCTCTTAAACCAATGGTTTTGCCAGCGTACGAATCCGTGCCTGACCACTTCGCATTATTGAAAGTGCCGTCGTAGTTTTTACTACCGTGGACGTAACTGCTTGCATCGATGTTGTTACCAAGCACGTAGTAACCGTCGTAATAATATTCACCGTTCTTAACAAGCGTATTTGCAGTAGAGCTTTCCTTATGAACGCCCTTTGCATGGAACATTTCCAAATCGGAAGCCTTGGTGAAAACTTTCGTTGCGACAATCAAGGGCTGGGTGTAAATCTCACCGTCAGTCGTGAATACCGTAGCGTAGCATTCGCCTGCGGGCGCTACAACATTCGTAAGCGTAAGCGTGTTCGATGCATAAGTGAAAGGAACACTTGCAGGACCTACGTACACTTCGTCAACCGTGCCTTCTACTTCGAAATCGTTAATTTTAACGGAGTTTGCGGAGTTGCTCAAATCAACAACGCTCGTATCCAAGCCATAGTCGCTAACTTCGGGAACGTATTTGTCTTTGGTTTCATCGCCAGCCCTGTAATAAGAAACTGCGACATTTGCTTTGGCTTCTCTTGCAGCTTTTTCTTCGTCTGTTTCGCCTTCAACCGCAGTTCTATATTCGTCAAGTTTGCCAGAAAGCTCTGCGGCGATAGCAATTGATCTTGCAGAACGAGAGGTATCGCAGTTACTAAGGGCAGCGTAGTAATACGTTCCGCCAACGTTTACGTATGCGCGAGCAGTAAGCTCTAATGCGTATGCATCACCTAATCTTTCAGAAAGGCCATCATAGCTGATTACCGAATAGTACGTTGCCTTTGCTGTGGTTGCATCAATGTGGCCAGCATCAAAAGCAAGGTCCATAACGTTTGCCGTGGAGTGCGTTAAGTCGCCCGTTAAAGCTTTAGTGGGCGCTATGAGCGTGCCGAATTGAGCGTCTGCGAAATCCGCATTCTTCGTTACGGTCGTCTGCCAACGGATACCGTGGAAGTCGTCAGACAAACAGATGGCTGCGCCTTCCGTCATCGTGAGAGCTTTCGAATAATCAGTCGCCGCGTTTGCGGTGGCGGTTGATTGCAAACCGAACAAACCTGCGCCAAGGAAAGCGAGCGCCGATATGGATAAGCTAACGATTTTTCTTTTTAGATTTTTCATAGAAAAACTCCTTATCATAAATTATACTAGTCTAATTGTAGCATTATTAAAAAACTATGTCAACAAAAAATATGAGATTTTTTCAAAAAATGTTAAATTATTACTCGATTACTACGTCTTTATTCTTGTTTCGGATTGCTTTTGCGAGTTCGACGGCGATTTGGACTTCGTCGTCGGTTACTTCTTTTCCTGCGATTTGCTCTTCGCCGATATCAAGTTTTTCTTGTTTTTTATAGTCCGAGCATAAATATTTCTTGGTTTTATAGCCGACGAGCAAGGTCATGAACGCCGAAACCGTACCCTGCACCGCGCTATCCACCACCGTGTCAAGGAAGGGGATTTTCTTCGCTACGCCCGAGAAGAATTTGTTGAATACGTTGAACCAGTTCACGTTTTGCATGCCGTATGCGAGTAGCGCGCTACGAAGTACGATAAAATACACGCGGAAAAGTTTTGCGTAGTTGGGGCGATACCCGTAAATCCCTACGATTTGTTTTACGAGCGATAAGTTGACGAGCAGGACGCTGAGCGCGTCGATTTTGTCGTTTTGGGATATGGACGTCGTCAAAAATACCTTGCCCGAACTTTTCCAAATAAGCGCGTTGACGCATTTTGCTACGTCGGTGGAGTACGCGTCTTTCAACGCGATTTTTAAGCCCTGTTTATCCTTCTCCGCGAGCGCGGTTTTAAGGCTTGTAAGCGTTTGCTCGGAAAGATAACGGAAGCGTAAGTTGTTAGGGCTTTCGTGGTAGTCAACGAGCGCGGTTGCAACGCTTCTCAACGCGCGGTAATTTTTCTTGACGGCTAAATCGAAATTGTCAGCGGTGACGTCGGTCACGAAAAATCTCGCGCCAAGTACTTTAATAATCGGGCGAACGATAAATACCCCGACAAGGATAAGGGTTACCGTAAGCATGCAGTAGCCGAAGGTTTTGTTGACTTCAAAACACAGCGTAAGAATGTCCGCGAGCGCGCCGATAACGAGCAGGGCTACGACTGTCGCCACCGCGATTATCGCAAGGAAAAATCCCTTTTCGTTTTTTTGTTTGAGCGCGGCAGAGATAGACTCCGAAAACGCGTTATCGTCCAGTTTTTTATCGAGCGCAAGAGAAGTTTTTTGCGCTTGTTCTTCGGGTGTTTTTTCTTTCTTTTTCATAAGAACTCCTTTGTGGGTTTAGTTTGGGCTATGGCGGTACGGCGATAGTCCTTTTTCCTAAAAGTGTAATTATTCTATCATAAAATCAAAGAAAAATCAAGCCCTACTTCAAAAAAATATTCCACCTTAAAAGATTTTAGCGGGTTTTTGGAAGTTTTTTATTAAAAAGCTTGGACTTTTCTCTTTTTTGGTGTATAATGGTACTTAAGAAACTAACGAAATCGGAGATTTTTCTATGTTTGATTATACTCTCATGCTTATACATGAAACAATTAAGGATATTAAAACTATCGGAAATGTTGCGAAATACTCAACACAGGGTATTTATATTGTTTACTTAATTTACGCTCTTATCGCCGGTACGGGCTTTTGGTTTATAAACCTGCCGTTACTCGCTTTAGCCGTGGCTTATTTAATTTACGATTTGCATAGCACGAATCATAAAAATAAAAAACAAGACAAAAAGGTAAGAAGAACTTTTAATAGAATCCGGCGAGCATTAAAAGCGTTCCCGCTTTTCGTTTCGGTATATAGTTTGTATTTAACGATAGAAAAAGCAAACGCTTTCACTTTAATAACAACCACCTTCATGTTAATAAGCTGGATGTTATCGTTCATTTTTGACGTCCTTGTTACCATTGTCGAAAAAAGGATAGAATTATTTAAAGTAGGCGTCAAAGAAGATTTAAACAATATATTCCCCGTGAAATCTGTTGGAAATATTAT
>JAZQZK010000099.1:0-1825 GCA_045634025.1 Candidatus Scatosoma sp. | reverse complement strand
TTTTTCGCAAACTTGGAGTATAATAACCATAAGTGATTTTTCGCTAACAAGCGGTATTACTCCACGATAGCATAATAATACATTATCCTATTATAAACCCAAAAAAGAAAGATGTCAAGCATTTTTTTGTCAGTTTTGGATATTTTTTGCACTTTTTACGATTTAGGAGTTTTTTTATGAGAATTGACAAGTTTTTGAAGGTATCGAGAATATTAACACGCCGAACTGTCGCGCAAGAAGCCTGTTCGGAAGAAAAGGTACTCGTCAACGGCAAAAACGCAAAACCTTCCACGAAAATTAAAATCGGCGACGAAGTAGAAATCTTGTACGCGTCGGGTACGTTCAAGTTCCGCGTACTCAATATCAAGGAAACGGTGAAAAAGGAAGAAGCCCCCACTCTTTACGAGGTGATATCATGAGCGTTAGCGTTATTATTTGTTCGGCAGGCAAAGGCGAGCGCGCAGGCTTTGAAAGAAACAAACTCTTTGAGCCCGTTTACGGTACTCCCCTTTTGGCGTTGACTTTGCAAGCCTTCGAGCTTGATTGTATCGACGAAATCATCGTTGCTCACTCCCCTTGCGATAAAGCGGAGATTGAAAAACTCGTCGCGCCTTATGAGAAAGTGAAACTCGTTCAAGGCGGTTCAACGAGATTTGAAACGGTGAGTAACGCCCTTCAAAAAGTCCAAAGCGAAATCGTTCTCATCCACGACGGCGCAAGACCGTTCGTCACAGAAAAAATGATTGAGAACTGTATCGCAAGCGTTCGGGCGTTCGGTAGCGGAATTTGCGCCACGCCTTGCACGGACACGATTGCAGTCAAATCTAACGAAAACAAAATCGTTAGCGTACCAAACCGCAACGAACTTGTGAATATCCAAACCCCGCAGGGCTTTTATCTTAATGATATCGCGCGCGCATACGCGTATGCGAAAGATACGAATAAAACTTACACAGACGACTCTTCCGTTTACGCCGACTTTATCGGCGCGCCCACCCTTTGCGAAGGCTCGGTGGAGAATATAAAATTCACGCACTCGTCCGACTTTTCTCGTTTTGCCCGCCCCGAACGGGTTGGCTTTGGCGTAGATACGCACGCGTTTGGCAAAGAACAGGATTTCATCACTCTTTGCGGTGTAAAAATTCCTTCCGCAAGCGGACTTATCGCGCATAGCGACGGCGACGTGGCGGTACACGCCCTTATGGACGCGTTGCTTTCAGGGGCAGGCTTAAAAGATATCGGGCATTATTTCCCCGATACGAACGAAAAATGGAAAGGCGCGAACTCTATGGTTATGTTAGAGCAAGTACTCTCCCTTATTCAAGAACAAGGTTTTAACCCTAAAAATATTTCGATAGCAATTCAAGCGGAAAAGCCTAGGCTCGCAAACTATATCGGGCAAATGAAAGCAAACCTTGCTAAAACGCTTAAAATAAGCGAAAGCGCAATCGGTATCACGGCAGGCACGAATGAAAAACTCGGCTACGTCGGCGAAGGCAAAGGCATCACCGTTTACGCCAGCGTATTATTGAAATAATTTGACAACACCAAACGAAAAAACACGCCAGTTGCTCTTCTTTTAGAGCTTTTTAACTAACATAAAAGACTAACGGAACTCCGTTAGTCTTTTATGTTGTTTCGAAAAACACACGACCTTTTTTTAATATTGTCGGCATTGTTTTTTATTATAAACCAACCAACTCTTTCTTCTTTGCACTAAACTCTTCAGAGGTAATTATTCCTTGGTCAAGAAGATTTTTTAATTTAAGTATTTCATCCGCTACGGAGATAGAAGAATTTGTAGTCTCAACAACACTATTGTTTT
>JAZQZK010000098.1:0-4676 GCA_045634025.1 Candidatus Scatosoma sp. | reverse complement strand
ATTCCTTGCCCTTTTCATAACAGGTAATAGTCTTATGCTCCGCGCCGTGACACATATACACGCGTTGCATGGACGGGATAATACCTATAAGCACGACGTACAAAACGAAGATCGCCATTCTAACCCCGCCTTCCGCAAGGTTGAACCAGAACCCTTCCCAGCCCTTCGCGCTCTTTTCAATCCCGAACACGCCGGTAATGAACTGTGGCAACCAAATGAAGATGACGAGCGCAAGCAAAATCCCAAGCGTCGTCGCAACCACGTCAAGCATCGCGTTAAGGTCAATCTTATGCTGTTCCGCAAGCCATTTTTCCGCTTTCGTCGTTTGTTCTTCTTCGGGTAACGCAACGTCCGCGCTACGAAGGAGCACCTTGTTCCCCACGATAAGTGAAGTCACAAAACTCACAACGCCACGCACGAACGGTAAACGTTTGAATTTTTTCTGCTCTTCGGGTGGCGTGATGCGTTCGGACTCGATCTGAATTCTCCCTTCAGGATCGCGAACCGCCGTAACCATCGAGCGTTTTCCGCGCATCATAACCCCTTCCATTACGGCCTGACCGCCGATGGACGTACAATGCTTTTTCGGTTTTAATTCTTTTTTCTTACTCATACCTTTACTCACCGCCGATAAAAAATCGGTCAATCATCTCCCAAAACCACGCTTGGATTCGTCCGTAGCGAAGTATGGACTGATGCTTGGTAAATTATTTATATTCTTCTATATATATTCCCACATAAAGCCCTAATAAAACTCAAATTGACTAAAAAACTCTCAAAAAGTTATTCTAACCGCAAATAAACTATCGTTATATGGTTTAGGACCTTAACGTTTTTTGTGTTGAAAAGGGCTTAAAGGAATCCCCCTTAAGCCCGACGTGTGTACCTTATAAGCCGTATCTTCTCTTGAACTTGTCGATACGTCCACCGGTATCAACTAACTTCTGCTTGCCCGTAAAGAAGGGGTGGCAATTACTGCAAATATCCACTTTCATTACGTCGCCTTCTTTGGTCGTACCGGTTTTGAAAGTAGCACCACATGCGCAAGTCACAGTTACTTCGTGATATTTGGGATGTATTTCAGCTTTCATATTTTTCACCTCGCTGTTATTTTTCAATCTCTAAATGCGTACGAAAAACGGCTAAACTCCGTTTCCTATTCATACGCTATCAATTATACCCCTTTTTTTCCTGCTCGTCAACTATTTTTGCGTAAAATTACAAAAAATACTTGCAAAATTCAAAAAAATGCTTTATACTTGTTCTATAAAGACATTTCAAAGCGGTTTTTGGACTGGTTTTAAGAGAAGTTTTTAACGCCCTCTAACCACATACCGCATACCACGTTTAAGGGATTTTTTTTATGAAAACTTGGAAACTCACAACCCCCAACACTCTCGAACGCCAAATCACGGACGACTTAAAAATCTCCGCAGGGCTTGCCAAAGTCAAAATCACGAAAGCGGTCGTGAGCGATTCCGACGGCTCTATCTTTAGTGGCGCAACGCGGGTAAAATACCCTATCGTTCCCGGCAGATTCGCAATCGGTCAAGTCAGGGAAACGGAAGAAGATAGCTACCTTCAACGTGGCGAAAGAGTGTACCTTTCCCCAAGCGTGGAAAACGAACTTTCTGAGATTGGCTTTGAATTTATGGGTAGAGACGTGGACGGTTTTTATCGCGATTTCGTGCTTACAACCGCCGACAACGCGTACACGCTCCCCCCGTCCGTATCCGACGAAGCCGCATTCTTAATCGATCCCGTCGCGCTCGCGGAAAAGGTCGTTGACGAGCTCAATCTCTCCGTTGGTCAACACGTCTTGGTCTTGGGCGGCGGTTTGTACGGCAATATCCTTTGCCAAATTTTAATCTACCATAGGCTCGTTCCTATCCTTGCGGACAACAACTCGGCAAGGCTCGAACTGGCGAAGAAAAGTGGTATCTACTACACCTTCCCCAACGACGACAACTTGCACGACAATATTTTAAGCGTAACGGGCGGAAAACTCGCAGAAGGCGCGGTGTATCTCGCGTTCAACAACCCCAGCGAACCGTCTGCAATCTTCGCCCACGTAGCAAACGGCGCTCGCGTAGCGTTTTGTTCTCGCGACGAGAAGGTGCTTAACGTCAATCTTCAAAACGCAATCCGTAGAAACGTCACGATTACGGGCATTACCGAATGCGGAGAATACATTTCCACGGCAATCAATCTTCTTGCGAATAAAGCGGTTAGTTTCTCTCAATTCTCTTTCCGCTTCTTCCCCGAAGAAAAACTCCCCGAACTTTTGAAAGAACACGCGGAAAAAGCGAATAAGCCTGCGCTTTCCGACGAATATATCGACATTGTAAACTTCATTTTCTAATAGGCAGGTACGAGATGAACGAAAAAATTATCATTGCTTCCGATATCCACGGCTCAGCGTTTTGGTGCGAAAAACTCATCGAGCTTTTTGAAAAAGAAAACGCGAAAACCTTGCTTTTACTCGGCGATTTGCTCTACCACGGCCCGAGAAACCCCCTTCCCGACGGTTACGCTCCTATGGAAGTGGCAAATATGCTGAACGGGATCAAAGAAAAACTCATCTGCGTACGCGGAAACTGCGATAGCGAAGTTGACCAAATGGTGCTTAACTTCCCCATGCGCGCCGATAGCGGAATGGTGCTTTGGAACGGTAAACGCATACATGCTACCCACGGACACCTTTTTAGCGCGGATAATCCGCCCCCTATGGAAGAAGGCGACTTGCTCGTAAACGGACACTTCCACGAACCCGCGTTAAAGACGTTGGAAAACGGCGGAGTTTACGCAAACTGCGGTTCAGTAGCCTTACCCAAAGCGAACACCCCCCATTCCTGCATCATTTTCGACGGGGAAACGCTTATCTGGAAAGACCTTGCAACCGGCGAAGATTTTCAACCTTGAATTTAATAACGATATGAACTAACGGCGACGGAAAATTCCGTCCCCGTTTATTTATTGCGTTTTTCACGTCAACACTTTCGTAGATATACAATATCCACGACTTGTTACACCTTTCCACCCATGAAAGATAGATAAATCTAGGTCAAGGGCTTAGTCCAAATTCTCTTTAACGAATTGTTCAAGCGCAGATGCAGGTACAAATCCAAGGTTGCTATCCACAGGTTGTCCGTTCTTGAACGCGACAACGTTTGGAATGGAGCTAATTCTATATTGCATAGCAAGCTCTTCTTCTTCGTCAACGTTGACTTTTACAAACACGGCTTGTCCTTCGTATTTTTCGGAGATTTCTTCAAATACGGGCGCTAACATTCTGCAAGGTCCGCACCAGCTTGCCCAAAAATCACAAAATACCGTCTTATCGCCAGCGATGATTTCTTCAAATTCAGTTTTCGTTACGTGCTTTACCATAATATTTTCTCCTAATAGTAGTTTGATTATTTATCCAAAAAATATACTTCGACGTCCGAAAAAGCCACACTTTCGCTTTCACCCGTCGCCATAGACTTCACGCTCATCACGCCGTTTTCAAGCTCGTTACCGCCGATTACCGCCACGTATTTCGCGCCTAATTTATCGGCGTACTTGAACTGCGCCTTAATCGAACGTTCCATGTGATCGGTTTCCGCAATCACGCCGTTTTTGCGAAGTTTTGCGCACAATTCAAACGCCTTCTTTCTGCAAGCGTCGTCCATACCTGCAAAATACACGGTAGGTTTTTGTTCTTCGGGGATCTCCGCTTTGACGTTTTCCATGAGCATTAAAAGTCTCTCAATACCTACCGCAAAACCCACCGCAGGGATAGCGTTTCCGCCAAGTTCTTTAATCAAACCGTCGTACCTGCCCCCACCGCAGACCGTACCTTGCGCGCCAATGGAAGTGGACACGAACTCGAACACGGTACGGGTATAATAGTCCAAACCGCGCACGATTCTAGGATTGATTTCGTAGTCAATCTCGGATAATTTTAAGTATTCCTTTAATTCTTCAAAGTGCTTAGAACAATCTTCGCAAAGGCTATCCAAAATGGACGGCGCGCTCGTATTGATTTTCTTGCAAACTTCTTCTTTACAGTCAAGAAGTCTTAACGGGTTCTTCTCAAAACGAGTTTTACAATCGTAGCAAAGCTCTTCAAGATGCGGCGCGAAAAAGTCCTTCAACGCCTTGTTGTAGTTTGCTCTACAAGTCGGACAACCGATGGAGTTGATGTATAATTTCACCTGCAAACCAAGCTTTTTAAGTAAGCTATCGGCAACCATAATCGCTTCCGCGTCGGTGTCCGCGCCCTTTGCGCCGAAAATTTCCACGCCGTATTGATGAAACTCACGAAGTCTGCCTGCTTGCGGTCTTTCGTAACGGAACGCGGGTGTGATATAGTACATCTTTTGCGGAAGTACCCCGCCTGCAAGTCCGCTTTCAATAAACATTCTCGCCGCGCCTGCCGTACCTTCGGGTTTTAAGGTGATCGAGCGATCGCCCTTGTCGCGGAAGGTGTACATTTCTTTGGTGACGATATCCGTCGTGTCGCCAACACCGCGAAGGAATAATTCCGTATGCTCAAACGTTGGCGTACGAATTTCCTTCAAATTGAATTTTTTAGAGATTTCTCTCGCAACGCCTTCCACGTACTGCCATTTATACGAGTCCTGCGGTAAAACGTCGTTTGTGCCTTTGGGAATATTAATCATAATTGTTAT
>JAZQZK010000097.1:0-2280 GCA_045634025.1 Candidatus Scatosoma sp. | reverse complement strand
GTCATCTTCTTGTACCCTCCGATAGTGAGTCACGTATTTTTTAAGGAACGTACCTTCGTCGCTTGGTGTATCGTCTATGCGCATTTGCTTTTTATCGTCGTTTTGTGCAAGCAATTCCGCGAAGGTATAATCGCTACGTTGCATTTGAAAGCCCGTGATAAACGCCCATTCGGAAAAGACGATAGGTTCATCCGTTTCGTTGCCGTTTTCGTCTACGCATTTAAGCGTAAGGGCGTTGCCACAAACGATATTGCGTTTTAGGATAAAGCGTACTGCGTCGCGCGTCATATCGTTGCAGTCTTTTTTGCAAACGGCTTTGTATTCCTTATCCCAAATCTTGAACATTCTTTCCCTACAAGCGATAACGTTGTCGATTAAGATATCCACGCCGTAAATGCTACTTGCCGCAAGAACGGCGTTTTTTTCATAATCAAGGGAAGATTTCTTGTATTTGCGCTTGACGATTTCAAGTTTTCTTGTAAGGATTTCAGCGAGAAAATTACCATCGCCACAAGCAGGCTCTAAAAAGCGACTGTCTATGCGCTCCGTTTCGTCTTTTACAAGGTCGCACATTGCCTTTACTTCGCGTTCATTCGTGAACACTTCGCCGTGGTCGCGTACCCTTTGACGGGATTTTGTTTGTTTTTTTGGTGTTTCACTTTTGTTCATATTTGTCTATCCGCTTTGCACTATAGTTTATATATTATACTACTATAGTGAATAAAAGTCAACCTATAGTGAATGTTTAGACCAAAAAAAAAATAGTAAACTATTACTATAGTGAATTTTTGGCGGTGTTTATATGGATAGAAAAGACGTGGGAAAGAGAATAAGAGCATTGAGAGAAGAGCGCGGTTGGGCGAAAGGAACACTCGCTACACGGGCAGGGATTGCGCCGAGTTATATTCCCGTGCTTGAAAATGGCGAAAAATGCCCTACGATAGAAACGTTGGATGCGATTTGCTTTGCGTTCGGTATCACTCTTGCGGATTTTTTCACCGAAAAAAAGGCAGATACCCTTATTGATAGAGTATCCGCGCTTACCGAAAAACAAAAGCACCTTTTGAACGAGTTTTTGAATAGCCTATAACAAACAAAACGCCCTGTGGAAATCTCTATCCGCAGGGCTTATTTTTACTGAAAAATACCATTTAACAAGCATATATTATTACATTGGTAGTAAATGATACGTACAAGCAAAGTACACGCGATACGTATTCCCCATTTAACTATTACATGGCGCAATGTAACTGTTAAATGGTACTGCCATTTAACTATTAAATGGTGGGCAACTATTAAATGGGTGCTACCATTTAACAACTAAATACAAACGACTATTAAATGGGGCTAACGTGCTATAACGTTAGCCCTTTTACTATGTCCCCAAGGAGAAAATCTATGAAGAAATTTCAAACAATGGGCGAACTCATCGCATACATGGTGGGTGCAAACGCCCCAAGCGAACTACAAACGGTAGCAAAAAACGATATGCAAGCCGTGGAAGAAGTAAACCAAAGCGGAGCAACGGCGTTTCTAATCATAGGGGAAGGCAAAGCCGAAGCAAAGCAAGTAGAAAAGGAATATGCGTTATCGAACTGCGCGCCCGAATACAGCAGGATAATTAACACTCTTGACGGCGCGTATTGGAAAGAAAGCGTATTCGTTTTCTCGGATGACGGTGGCGGTATCATATACTTTGAGCGCGTGCCGTTATTGCCCTAAAATTGCCCGAATTTCGCACGGGTTATCGACCTGATATTCGCCCTATCCCCACGGGCAAACGCCAAAAATCGGGTATATTCTCGCCCAACTTCGGGCAATCTACAACCAACAAGGAGAAACGGAATGTTTGACAAAGAAAAACGCTACGTGACGGGTGGAATCGACCAGCGTGTACCGCTTGAATTGCAATGCTTAATGTGGGCTTCCATAGAAGCAAGAATATTCTTCGCGGATGAGAAAATCGACTACCTGCAAGTGTTCACGTTCAAGAAGATTGACGGCGAAGTCCTTGCTCTACACCACGAGCAGGAAGAACCGCCTATGCTAAACGTACACTACACCAACTACCGCCCCGAATACGAAGAAATCCTAAACGAAAAAATCTTCGTAATCGACGACGGCGACCATAGCACTATGCTATTTGCCTATGAATATTAAAAACAGGAGGAACAAAGAAAATGGCAAGCAAGAAGCAAGGAACAAAGAAAGAAGAAGGCAAGAGCCTTAAAAGCAAAAACACGGTGAAAACCATAGACCAAATGACGGTTGCCCGTCAAA
>JAZQZK010000096.1:0-4495 GCA_045634025.1 Candidatus Scatosoma sp. | reverse complement strand
CGTTAATATGCTCGGCGAAGTGGAAAACCTTTCCGTTTTGGAAGAAAAAATTGAAGAGCGCCTTAACGCGTTCATTAAGGTTGGTACGACGGCGGCGGATGTTGCGCTTCAAAACGTGTACCCCGTGTACGAAAAATCTGAAGCTTGCGCGGTATTTGAAAAGCGTAGAAAGGGCGAACAAGTAACCGAACAAGAAAGTGAAATCTTCAAAGGCTATTTGACCTATTTCCTTTTCAAACTCTATGCGAAGTACGGTATTGCAACCGAACTTCACGTCGGCGCAATGAGAAACAATAATTCCGCTATGCTTGCTAAGCTTGGTTTGGATACCGGTTTTGACAGTATTGCAGAAGATAATTCCATTAAGAATATGTCCCGCTTGTTTGATAAGTTGAACATGGAAGGGGCGTTGCCGAAGACCATCGTGTTCAACTTGAACCCTAAGATGAATACCGAAATTATGACCTTGATCGGTTGTTTCCAAAGCAGTGAAGCAAGGGGCAAAATTCAATATGGACCTGCTTGGTGGTTCTTGGATAACAAAGTGGGTATGGAAAGACATCTTGAAGACTTGACTGCAACCGGTCATATCGGCGCGTTCGTTGGTATGCTTACGGACAGCCGTTCCTTCTTGTCCTATCCCCGTCATCACTATTTCAGAAGAATTTTGTGTAACTATTTTGGCGGAATGATGGAAAGAGGGGAAATGACCTCGGATATGGAATTCGTCGGCAAAGTCGTAGAAGATATCTGTTACAACAATTCGATTAAATACTTGAATATGTAAGTTCAAGAAAAAGCAAAACAAAAAAGACAAAAGACTAAAGGAGTCAAAAAAATTATGGATAAGCTTATTCCCGTAGTAGTTATTAAAGAACTTTCGGAAACGGACAAAATTTTGTCCGCCCTCCAAAACTATGGCATTAACTGCGCTGAAATCACTTTCCGTACCGCTTGCGCTGCGGAAGCGATTGAGTACGCTGTGAAGAAGTTCCCCGATATGAACGTGGGCGCAGGTACGGTTATCAATGCAGAACAATGCAACAAGGCGCTCGCTGCAGGCGCGAAATTCATCGTTTCGCCCGGGCTTTCTATTCCCGTTGCAGAGATTTGTAAAGCAAACAACGTGCCTTACTATCCCGGTTGCGTAACCCCTACTGAAATTATGCAGGCTTTGGAACTTGGTATCAATATCATTAAATTCTTCCCTGCAAACGTTTACGGTGGTTTGAAGGCAATGAAAGCGCTTGCTGGTCCTTTCCCTCAAATCAAATTTATCCCTACGGGTGGCGTTAATCGCGACAATCTCGATGAATTCCTTGCTTGGGAAAAAATCTACGCTATCGGCGGTTCTTTCATGGTAGAAGAGGCGCTCAATGCAAGTAAATAAGAAGGTTATAGACGAATTAAAGGGCTATTTATTCATGCTCGTGGGTTGCTTTGCTTACGCCACGAGTACAAGCCTTTTTCTTGCGCCGAACTCTATCGTAGCAGGTGGGGTTTCAGGGCTTTCCGTGCTTATCAATTACCTGAACAATAACGTTCCTATCGGTTTAATCTCCATCGTCATCAATCTACCGATTTTGGCGTTCGGGATTAAATATCAGGGCTGGAAATTTATTATAAGGTGCTTGATAACGGTTGCCACGCTTGGCGTCGTTACCGATTTGTTGGCGGTAATTCCGCCTCTTACCGACGACGGCGTACTCGCATCGCTTTACGGTGGTATCTGTCAGGGGATCGGTATCGGTTTGTTCGTGAAATACGAATTTTCAAGCGGTGGTACGGAACTGTTAGGCAGGCTCGTCGCAAGGTTCGTAAAGGGCTTGAAAATCCCTACATGCGTTGGAATTTTGGACGGCTTGATCGTTATTATCGGCTCGATTGTAACGAAAAATCCAAGCAATATGCTCCACGCGTTAATCGTTGTGTTCGTGAGTACGAAGGTCTCGGAAATGGTGCTTATGGGGCTTGAAAAATCCAAGCTTTGTATCATTATCTCCGATAAAGGCGAAGAGATTTCTCGCGTGTTGTTAGAACAAAGTCCTCGTGGCGTTACCATGCTCGACGGCGAAGGTATGTATACGCACACGCATCGTAACGTACTCTTAACCTGCGTTAAAAACGCTCAACTCTCCCAGCTCAAATACATCGTAAAAACCATCGACGAAAAAGCATTCATTATTATTAATGAGTCGGTGGAAGTGCGTGGGCAGGGCTTCCAATCCTTAGAGTAAAAGTCCATATACTTCGTATTTCTTCGTCGAAGCTCCGCGTTTTTTGCTCGCGTACGCCCAAGTACGCTCCCAGAAAATGAATTCTCGCTAGCGCTCCATGAATAGAAATTAAAATTTCATGAATAGACGGCTATGCCGCCATGAGTAGCAAACATAGTTTGCATTATGGAGTTTTTATAATTTCTACCGCAATGAATTTTTGTTTTCAAAATTCAATTCATGTAGAAAACGAAGTTTTCGACAATTCATGAACGCTTTGCGTTCAATTCACGATAGCTATGCTATCAATTCATTCTTAGTTAGATAAGGGGTTATCCCTAATCATATAAAACAATAAACAATAAAAAAGAGGTATAAAATCATGAAAAAAGTTGTAACTTTTGGCGAACTTATGTTAAGACTTGCTCCCGAAAACTATCTTCGTTTCTTGCAGTCCAACCGTTATCAAGCTACGTTTGGTGGCGCAGAAGCGAACGTTGCAGTTTCGCTTGCGAACTATGGCGTAGACGCTTGCTTCGTTTCCAAGCTTCCTAGCCACGAAATCGGTCAAGCTGCTGTAAACAGCCTTCGCGCGTTTGGCGTAGATACGTCCAAAGTTGTTCGTGGTGGCGAAAGAGTAGGTATCTACTACTGTGAAAAGGGTGCGTCTCAACGTCCTTCCAAGGTTGTTTACGACAGAGCGTACAGCTCTATCGCAATGGCGAAGAAAGGCGATTTCAACTGGGATGAAATTTTCGAGGGCGTGGATTGGTTCCACTTCACCGGTATCACCCCGGCTTTGAGCGACGAAGTTGCTGAAATCACCATCGAAGCTTGTAAAGCTGCAAAAGCTAAAGGCATTATGATCTCTTGCGACCTTAACTTCCGTAACAAGCTTTGGTCCAAGCAAAAAGCTGGCGAAGTTATGGGCGAAGTTTGCAAGTACGTTGACTACTGTATCGCAAACGAAGAAGACGCAAAAGACGTATTCGGTATCGAAGCAGACAACACCGACATTTACGGCGGTAAGCTTGACAGAGAAGGTTACATCTCCGTTGCAAAGAAGCTCACCGAACGTTTCAACTTCAAAGGCGTTGCTATCACTTTGCGTGAAAGCAAGAGCGCAAACGATAACGACTGGTCGGGTATGCTCTACACGAATGGCGAAGCTTACTTCTCCAAGAAGTACTCCATTCACATCGTTGACCGCGTAGGCGGTGGCGACAGCTTCGGCGGTGGTTTGATCTACTCGCTCGTAAACGGCAAAGAACCCCAACAAGCAATCGAATTTGCAGTTGCGGCTAGCTGCTTGAAGCACTCGATCGAAGGCGACTACAACATGGTTTCCGTTGCAGAAGTTGAAAACCTTGCAGGCGGCGACGCAAGCGGTCGTGTTCAAAGATAACAAATGAGAAAATATATCATAGGTATCGACGTCGGGGGGATGAGCGGTAAAGGCGGGTTGTTCTCCCTTGACGGCGAACTTATTTGCGATGCAAAAATAAAAACGAACAAATGCGACGGCGTGGAATGTACGGTGTCGGGATTGGTGCGCTTTGCAAAATCCCTTTGCGAACAAGCGGGCGTGGATTTTTCCGAAGTCGTTGCCGTTGGTATGGGTGTACCCGGGGTTGTCAATAGCGGCGAAGGAATCGTTCTTCGTTGGACGAACTTTGGTTGGAACAACGCGCCTATTGCGAAACTTTTTTCCGAGCTTTCTGGCAAACCGACCTATATCGCGAACGACGCCAACGTAGCCGCGCTCGGCGAAGCGAAGTTCGGCGCGACTGCAAAATACCAAAGCAGTATACTGCTCACAATCGGTACGGGTATCGGCGGTGGTATGGTCTTTGACGGTAAACTCATTGAAGGGTTTAAGAGCGCAGGGGCGGAGCTTGGTCACATCACGATCCGTGAAGGCGACGACGGGCTTACTTGCGCTTGCGGACGAAAGGGCTGTTATGAAAAATACGCCTCGGCGACGGCGCTCATTCGTCAAACCCGTCATGCAATGGTTGACGACTTAAACAGTTTGCTTTGGCAGGTCGCGGACGGAAAAATCGAGAACGTGGACGGCAGAACGGCGTTTATCGCATCGCGTATGGGCGATGAAACGGCGAAACGGGTAATTGACCAGTTTGTTGGATATTTGTCCGAGGGTATTGCCGACTTCGTCAATATCCTTCGTCCCGAAGCAATCGTTTTAGGCGGCGGTATCGCAAACGAAGGGGAAGCGTTGTTCGAGCCTTTGCGTAAGGCAAGTCGGATCGTAGCCATGT
>JAZQZK010000095.1:0-5264 GCA_045634025.1 Candidatus Scatosoma sp. | reverse complement strand
TTCGTCGTCTTCGTCCATATCGGGGAACTCGAAGGCAATCTCGTCGTAATTCATATCGTCCAGCTCGTCGCCGTTTTCAACAAGCTCGTCCGTTACGTCAACGTAGCCGTTTTCCGTCTTTCTCAAGCGGATACCCCTGCCGTATTCGTCGTCGATAATTCTTTCTTCCATATCTATCTCCTTTATCAAACCCTTCGCCTTATAACGCGAACGGATTTTTCAACGTTTTTAAGTTACCTTCTTCTAAACTCCTAGCTACAACTATACGGAATTTACCTTTGTATCGGCTCTTTGCCCACTCGCAAAGTTCTTTACTGTCAAACAACGCGAACACACAACTGCCCGAACCCGTCATAGCCACGCCGAGCGGAGAAAAACTTAAAAGTTCTTCATACGCCCTACCCACGTCCGCGTTCAACGCTTTTGCAGGCTCGAAAAGGTCGTTGCTTAAAAACCCGCCAAGTCTTTGCAAATCCCCTTCTAAATACGCGGTTATCGCTTGCGGAGTCTTGTTTTTGGTTTGAACGAAAAGCCTATCGTATTCCCGATAGCACTCGCCTGCGGAAACAGGGGTTTCTGGACAAAGCAAAAGGAAATTTAAGGGGGGGAGTTTACTTCGCGAAAGCTTTTCAACCAACTCTCCCTTGCCACGCATTCTCGCGAACCCGCCTTCTAACATATACCAAATATCGCTACCGTACCTATTTGCAATCTCGTAGCAATCTTCTTTCTCTATCGAAAAAAGTTTACACATGGCTTTGAGTACGCCTGCCGAGTCCGCAGACGAACCGCCAAGCCCTGCGCCAACGGGTATGTTCTCGTAGATGGTAATATCCACACCCGAAACGCCAAATCTCTCAACGAAGGCTTCCGCGACCTTGCAAACGGTCGTGTCTTCAAAGGGTACGGCGTCCATACCCATACCTTTGAGTCTACCAGAAACCAACTTGTCCTTGCGTTTTTTTACCGTTACGGAATTAAAAATATCAAGGCTCGTGACGAAGGAATCCAAAAGATGAAACCCGTCCGCTTGTCCAACGATATCGAGCGTGAGATTGATTTTTGCGTAGCTTTTCACCGTCACGGAATACATTTTACACCTTTCCCCGCCTAAAACTCGTCTTCAAAGACGTCGCGTCATACGAATTTGCGGTGAGGAATCCCCCACCGCAAAAGATTCTTATTCTATTTTAGCATATTTTTCCGAAAAATACAAACTTTATAAGCGATTTTTACGGAAAATTCTCTTTGATTTTTGAAAAAAATCACGATTTGGAGTCTCGACTCCCTTAACTCCCTGTTTTTCCTAATCAAGCGTCCTTAATTTGACGGTAAATAAACAGTCTTTCCCCGCCCTTAATCGGGAACTCAAGTTCGGGATTACTTTCAACGACGTCTTCGCATTTACAGCCAAGCTTTTTCGCGACTTCCCAAAGCCCGTCGCCAACCGTCGGCAAGTAAATGGACACCGCGCTCGTCTTCTTTTCGAGTACCTTTCCTTCTTCTACCATACTCACGAACGAGCAGGACGATTCTCGATAACTCTTAACGACGACTTTCAGCGTACCTTCCGCTTCAAACTTATCCCCTACTCGTCTTACGCTCAAAGCGTACACGTTTCCTTCAATTTCCACGTCTCCGTCGTCCGCCTGTACGGGAAAGACGAAGGGCAGGGTGAGAGAAGTCGATTTCACGCCGTCTTCGCCGCAAAATAATAGTTCTGCTTCCACGTAGCCTTCCGCGTCACCGCTTGAATTCCCCGTGCGTTTGAAAGCGATTTCCACGCTCGGATTGACCACCGATTGCAAGCCGATTTCCCCTTCAAAAGATAGCGACAACGACGCTCCGCCACCGATTCGTTCGGTGAAGCGTTGTACGTTCGTCAAATACCTGCCCCCTACCTTTTGCTTTTTTACGATGAGTTCGTTCTCGGTTGAGAACAAATCGTCGCAGACGGTAATTTCTTCTTTGAGATAGGTCAAGCACTCGCTATAAAGCACTAACGAGAGCGAGACTCGGCTCTTGCCCGTTTCATCGTCGGTATTGACGGTAAGTATCGCGGACTTGACTTCGGTCTTTGCATTGACGGGCATCTTCTCCGCCCATTCGTCGATAGGCAGTTCGACGGTGAACGGGATTTGACGCTCGTAAGAACAAACGCTTTCGCCCTTCAAAAGACAAAGCGAAAGATTGACTTCGCCGATAAGGGAAATCTTGCCGTTCGACACGAACGCCTGCGCAACGTTCGCGCGCTCGGAATGAAGCAACACGTCGCTCACGCCGTCCATTTCAAAAACGTCTTCTTCCTCGGTTTCACCCGATACGCAAATGGTTTTATAGACCTGCGCCTGCGTGGTCTTTAATTCCAACCCTTCGCCCGAAACCAAATATTCCACGCCAAGGCTTCCATAAACGCTGATCTTCGCTTCCACGACGACGGAAAGGAAGAAACCCGAGCCTTCTCTTCGTGTTTTAATGCCGTCGCAAACAAAGTTTGCCTTGGCAAAACAGGCAGGATTGACTTTCTCGTTTTGAGCTTTATGGAAAAATTCCGCGCCACGCTCCGCGCGACAGATCTTGCCATCAAGATCACGATACACGACGGTGACGAAAAGCTTTCCACTGTATTTAACTTCGCCGTCCGAACAGGTGATTTCTTCAGGTACAGCCTTTGCGTGAACGGTGAGTACGGACGCAATCTCGCCACTTTGCAGACGGCATTCGACAATGGATTGACTTTGGAGCTTGCAAAGCTCGCTCGTATAGCGATGAGTGTTGTATTGCGGTTTAATAGACATAACTTTTTCTCCCTTTGCTTATTCTTCCCTTTAACGTATGCAAGTGAAAAAACGATTATGACAATCCGAAGGAAAATAATCCCGCGCCGCGCGGTAGCAAAAAAAGAAAAAAGGCCACGAAAATAGTTGCAAAGAATTAGAAAATAGTGTATAATATCTCTACTGCGCGTAGGTGGGGAGCTAGCGGCACCCTGTATCCGAAATCCGCTATACGGAGCTGAACGCCTTTCTCGGCGTGAGCTATGGGAGGTTGCGCGACGTAAGGAACGTTGATAACAAGGTCTTATGCAACGCAATGCTGTGAACCGTGTCAGGACGGGAACGTAGCAGCACTAAGCAGATTTTTGCGTGTGCCATGAGGTAGCTTTGAGGGAGTCACCTGCGCCGTTTCCACTTCGGTAGTTGACGACAAAAAAGGCTCGCGCAGCTTTTTTTTATTTTTACAATATTTTATAGAACTACTTACTCAAAAACAGTACAGGACACGATTTTACTCGCGTCCTGCACTTTATTTATGCTTTATTTTTCAAAAACCTCGTACCTGCCCCGCTCATTCGTCCAAAAGCTCGATAAAATCCGTCACGTATTTATCTGTCACAGCTTTTATTTCTTGCGCATATTCCGCGCTCGTTTCATCAAATACGCCGTACACGATTGCACCCGCTTCTTTCGCAGTTTTATCCGCGTTGTAATTGTCGTCCAAGAAAATCATCTCGTTTACGGGTACGCCGATTTTTTCCGCCGCGTGGCGATAAATTTCAGGATCGGACTTGGTCGTTTGGAAATCCTCGCACGACCATACGTTATCAAATAAATCGTATAAGCCCAATCTCTTCAAACAAGGATCAAGCATATCGTGCGGGCTTGCCGTCAATATATTCAGGCTATCGCCTCTCGCTTTCAGTTCTTTCAGCGCCTTTACCACGTTGTTTTTCGCAGGCACCGTGTTTGCGTACTCGTGCACAGCGTATTTCTTCATAAGCGCAACGAGCTCTTCTTCCGTTTTATTCAAGCCCATGCCGATAAAATATTTCGCCGTGCCAACATACCCTAAAGGCGTGATCGTTTTCAAAATGTCATCTCCGTACTTTATACCGTGCTCATTCAAGATTCTGAGCATTAATCCGCCGAACACGGGCATTGAGTCCACTAAAGTACCGTCAAAATCAAACAAATACGTTTTCATTCTTTTGTTTCCTTTTTTTCTTCCTGTAATTTCTCCCCCGTTCTTGGTTGGTTTTCTTTTCGTAAATCCAAGCCCGATAATTTTTCGTCCGCCATGACTACGCCACGTTGCAAAGTCGCATAGCCGTATTTTTTACGGATTTCAAAGACCGCGTTTTCCGCGCGTTCTTTCTTTTTACGGTTTTCTCCGTCCAAGAAGAAGTCCCCAAAAGACATTTGCTCGACGTTATAGTCAAAGCCTGAAATGGTCACGCCTAACATTCTCACAGGCTTTGCAAGTGGCCAGTTTTCACTAAACAGCTTAAACGCCGTTTCCGCAATCTCACTACAAAGCATGGTCGGGGGAATTTTCGTTTGCCAAGTTTTATCGTCTAAATTATCGTCGCGAACGACGATATGCACGGTGCTTGCGCGCCCGATATCCGCTTCGCGAAGCCTGCCCGTGACGCTTTCCGAAAGCACGTAAAACCAACGCTTTATCTCTTCCCTATCCGTCAAGGACACGGGGAGGGTGGACGAATTGCCGATAGACTTTAAGTCTTCCTTTTCCTTGTACGGACGCACAGGCTCGTCGTCTTCCCCGCGCGCATACTTTCTTAAAATTCTGCCACGTTTTCCAAGCAATTTGCAAACCAACGCTTCGTCGGAGTTCGCTAAATCGCCTATCGTACGGATTCCGTAGCCTGAAAGCGTACTCGCCGTTGACTTCCCAACAAACAAAAGGTCGGTAACAGGTAAGGGGTAAACGATTTTTTCAAAGCCGTTTTCGGGGATTTCCGTCACCGCGTCCGGCTTTTTTATTTCAGACGCAAGCTTCGCAAAAATCTTATTAAAGCTAACCCCTATCGAAACGGTCAAACCAAGTTCTTCCTTGACTGCCAAGCGGATTTTTTCGGCGATCTCCACACCGCTACCAAACAGTCTTTGGCTTGCCGTCATATCCAGCGAACACTCGTCGATGCTGCATTCTTCCACGACGTCGGTAAAGCGTTCGTAAATTTCTCTCACTTTGTTTGAATAATATTTATAATCGCCAAAATGCGTGCCTGTACGGAGTACGTGCGGACATTTTGCGAGCGCGGAAGCAACCGTTTCCGCCGTCTTTATGCCGTAGCGTTTGGCTTCTTCGTTTTTGGCAAGTACAATCCCCTTTCTTTGTTTAGGGTCACCGCAAACAATCAAGGGTTTGCCCTTAAATTCGGGGTTGAGTACCGTTTCCACCGAAGCGAAAAAATTATTCAAATCGGAATGTAAAATCACTCTTGAACGCATACCTGCCCC
>JAZQZK010000094.1:0-2230 GCA_045634025.1 Candidatus Scatosoma sp. | reverse complement strand
CCCAGCATTGAATATATTATCGTAATGTGTAACATTTTTGAAGTCACGGCGGATTATTTATTAGGGCTTAGGGATTAACTTCATAATAATACTAAAGACTTTGCAAGGTGATATGCCCTACAAGGTCTTTTTTTAATTGTTTTAATAAATCTTGACTAATTGAAAGCCGATTTTGTCGCAAGAAGTGAGATAGTATTTCACGCCGTTTTTGTCCGTTTGTAAGGGGAAAAACAAACTGCCGTGTAAGTGGCCAAACACCACCGTTTCCACACCTGCCCCTTCGAAAAGGGTGGTAAAGTTACTGTCTTCGCGTTTTAAGTTAAAGGGGGGATAGTGTATCATGGCTATCAATTTATCCCCTTCTTCCACTTTCTTTTTGCCGTCCGATAACGCAAGCGCAAAGCGTTCGCTTTCACGAAGATATAGCTTTTGGTCTTGGTCGGAAAAATCTGGCGAGCCGGGACACGTCCAACCCCTTGAGCCTACGATTACGTAGTTGCCTATCTTAACGGAGTCCGTCTGTAAGAAGATAAAACTATCGTCGGGCGCGCGGTCGCGGAGTTTGGAAATGCCGTTCCACCAAAAATCGTGGTTACCGCGGATAAAAACTTTTTTACCGGGGAGACTTTTCAGTTCGTTAAGGTCGACAATGCCGTCGTCGAGTTTCATTGCCCAGCTTAAGTCGCCTGCGATAAGCACGATGTCGTCGTCCTTGACCTTGAAAAGCCAGTCGGATTTAATTTTTTCGAAATGACCTTCCCAGTTTTGACCGAACACGTTCATGGGTTTATCGGAGTTCGTCGAAAGGTGCAAATCGCTGATAGCGTAAACGTTCATAATCTTTCTTAAAGTTTCCTTTTTCCGCGCTTATTTTTCTCTATTTTTAATTCTTGCAAAGCTTATTCGTCCATACCGTCCGTTACGAGCGATAATTCCTTATCGGTGGCTTTGCGGAGTACCTGTTTCACGCGCATGGGGTTATACGGCGCGGTGTCGTCGTCAAAATACCTTGCTTCGTCCACGTACACGATTTGCTCTAAATTATGCCTGCCCATTCTCACCCAGACGTAGTCGCCTGTCTTACAGGTCTTGGTCGGGTCGAGATACCAGTATTTACAGCCGTGATAACCAAGCGGACTCACGCCTGCGAACAGGTATTTCCCGTCTTTGGGACCGTCCACGCGGTAATGCTCGTTGAATTCTTTTTCAAAGCCTTGTAAAAAGCTTTTGATCTCCACGCGGTGAAGAAGGAGCGTATAAACGCCCGAAAGCAGTTTGTCGTCCTTACCTTTGAACAGGATACGGATCGCCATTACGCAATCTTCGTTTCTTAACCTTGTTCTATCGACCTGTTCGCCTTCGTTTGCGAAGGGATAGAAGTCAATGGCAAGCCCGGGTTTTTCCGCGCTCAAAGAATATTCTTTAGAAGTCGCGCCTGCGAGCATACGCGCCATCATACGCACGAGTTCTTCGGCTTCTGAAACGGAGAGCCGTTCGCCAATTTCTTCGTAATTGATAACGTCGTTTTTGATAGCGAGCTTGGTTTTTACCATAAATCCATCGCTATCGCCGTTTGGCGCTAACACCGAAAAGGTAAACTCCGTTCCCTGTAATTGTATCGTCGGCATACTTTTCCCCTTATGTTTTACTTAAAAAACTACTCTTCTACCCTATTATACAACATCTTCCAAAAAAAAGCAATTATATTTTACGAGATAAAATAAAGCAATCTAACATAAATATATAAGTTTTTATGCATTTTCACTTGATTTTATCAAGCGTAAACGTGAAATTTGCATATTTTTTGAAAAAATCTTAAAATCGCGGTTTTTTGATTGCTTTTTTTTGGGGTTTGGGTTATACTTTTAGAGTAAAAAGTTTTACTTTAGGAGAAAATTTTATGAATATTCCTGAAAAGTTTGGCAGTAACGTCTTCAACGACGTGGTTATGCGTAGCACCCTTCCCAAAGAAGTGTATAAATCGCTTAGAAAGACGATTGATAACGGTGAACGGATTGATATGTCGATTGCCGATTCGGTTGCAAACGCGATGAAGGACTGGGCAACGAGCAAAGGCGCGACCCACTACACGCACTGGTTCCAACCGCTTACTAATCTCACGGCGGAAAAACACGATAGCTTTATCGAGCCTGTTGGCAACGACGAAGTTATTATGCAGCTTACGGGTAAGTCCTTAATCGTAGGCGAGCCTGACGCATCGTCCTTCCCT
>JAZQZK010000093.1:0-1773 GCA_045634025.1 Candidatus Scatosoma sp. | reverse complement strand
CACAATTACTTCTCTCAGTTCTTCTTTCCAACTCGTACCGCCTTTTAGCATAATCTTTTTTTCAACTGCCGTTCTACTATTCTTGCCACGCTTTCTAAAATCCGTTTCAGTAAACCCGTATTTCTTCCCTATACTATTCGCTTCGTCTTTCATCTTCACGTAGTCTTGTTTGTTGAACTGCAATTTCTTCCCCGTTATCGGGTCAACGGCATTTACGATAATATGACTATGTACCGTTTGCGTGTCCGTGTGGGTAGCAATCACGCACTCGTAGTCTTTGAATAATTTTGCGACAAGTTCTTCGGCATAAGCGTGCGCCTTTTCAGGCGTTACGTTATCTCGACGCGCGCACGATAATTTACAATGATAATATTTACGCTCATCAAACTTATCCCCTTTACCAAACCTGCTTGCCGTTTCATCAAACTGCTTTGCGTAGTCCTCGTCTTCAAAAAGATTTCTTACCGACACTATCTTTGCTTTCTTTTCGTCGGTGATATACGCGATACCATTTTTCGGTTTTGCTTTGCTTGCGCTACACTTAAAAAGTGGCATTATCAACCTCCGATTGCAATAGATATTTTACGGTACAATCTCTTTAATTCGACAATACAACTTCGTATTTCTTCTTCCGTAGCCAAGCCGTTATAACTGTTTCTAACCACTTGATTTAGGTTGTTACCTTGACGTTTTAGTTCGGCTAAAATCTCGTTGCCGTTTTCTATCACGGTAATCGGCTTGTCGGTAATAGAACGAATTACAAAGTCCGTTATCGTCAGTCCGCTTTTTGCTATTGCCCTATCTATTAAATTTTTCTCTTGCTCGCTTGCCCTAAAATTGTAGGCAAATGGTCTTGTTCTTCTTCCTATAATTTCTCCTCCTTTCATTTTTTGTGTTTGGGGTATTAGGGGTTTCCCCTAACGAGGCGATTTGAAAAATCGGTATTTGGCAAGACAAATACGTTCCTCGCTATAGCGTCAAAGCAAAGCCTTTTAACAACGCCGACATAAAATATATCGGCGTTCTCTTTCGGCTTCCTTTTCCTTCTTCCCAAAAAATCTTTATTATATAAATCTTTTTCGGGAGCCCTGTTCACCAACCTTTATACCCATATATTAAATTGTATTTTGGACGTAGAAAAAGCCCGACAGTTTATCACTGTCGAGCCTTCATTTCCACGCTTTGGGGAAACGGGTTCTATTACGCCGATTACTCTTTTTTAAATTTTGGCAAGCCTTTCCCTTTCTACGAAAGGGAAAACGTTAATTTGGAACTATCTACTTATAGACACACTCTTTCACTTTTTACCACTTTCTTGCGAATTTCTTGCCATATACGCTAATCTTTCCAAATATATTTTCTTCAACGAAGCCTATAGGAGAACCGCCTTTAAGCATAAAATCCTTAAATCGTTTAGAATTTACTATCGGCGCATAAATTCGCCAATCGGACGGACGATTCTTTTCATAATGGCGCACTACAAATATAAGCACGTTTGCACTCGTTAACCACTTTGAAACTTGCCTATCTCTCTCGGCTTTTTCTTCCGCGATTCTATCGTAGAGAACTTCCCTTTCTTGGTCGTCCGCTATACGGAGTTCCATATAAAGGCGGTCAATCTTTGTTCTATATTCTTCGCAAATCTCAATTATTTTATCTCTATGTCTATAATCGGTAGCATTATCCGAAGTTGTATTTTCTCCCACTACCCAAGAAATAGGCATATACTTTATTCTTTTTCTTTTACCCTTTAAGAAGTTGAATTTTCTAACC
>JAZQZK010000092.1:0-8482 GCA_045634025.1 Candidatus Scatosoma sp. | reverse complement strand
GCTCGTTGAAAATGAAAACGACTAAATCGTTGGAGGAACTTCCTAATCAAGCCGAATGGGAAGTTATAACGACTGAACAGGTTGAGAAATTGCGCCGTGGCAGAAAGAAAAAAGCGGTAAAAATCATTTTCCTTGGCGGTGTAGGTGAAATCGGTAAAAATATGACGGCGTTCGAGTATGAAAACGATATCATCATCGTTGACGCAGGACTGACATTCCCGAACAACGAAGATATGCCCGGCATCGACGCCGTTGTTCCCGATATAACCTATCTTGCCCAAAACAAGGACAAAATCCGCGGTGTCTTACTCACGCACGGCCACGAAGACCATATCGGTGGGTTAGCGTATTTAATGAAAGAGCTTAACGCAAATACGCCCGTTTACGGCACGAAACTTACGTTAATGCTCGCGGATAATAAATTACAAGAACACCACCTAAACAGTGTGATTGAATGCGTAGTAACGGCTGGCGAACGCGTACAGCTCGGCGCGTTTAATATCGAGTTCATCAACGTAAACCATTCCATCTCAGGAGCGGTTGCCCTTGCGATCCGCACACCCGTCGGGCTTATCTATCACAGTGGCGACTATAAAATTGATATGACCCCCGTCGCAGGCGAGCCTATCGACCTTAACAGAATCGCCGAACTCGGCAGGGAAGGGGTTTTACTTTCCATGTTCGAATCGACGAACATCGAACGAATGGGCTATACGATGAGTGAAACGGTTGTAGGCATGACGCTTGACCATTTATTCTCGGAAAACATGAAACGCCGTTTGATTATCGCAACCTTCGCATCAAACGTGCATAGATTACAACAAATCATAGATTTAGCGGTAAAATATAAACGCAAAATCGCGCTTTCGGGCCGTAGTATGATCAAAATTGTGGAAGCTGCCGTTAAAATTAACGAGCTTATCGTCCCTGAAGGCCTGATCATCGACGTTGAAAGGACGAAAAATCTATTAGACGAAGAACTTTTAATCATCTCCACAGGTACGCAGGGCGAGCCTATGAGCGCTTTAACGCGTATGGCGGCAGGGGATTTCAATAAAGTTGTCGTAGGGGAAAACGATACGATTATCATTTCGGCGAATCCTATCCCCGGCAACGAAAAACCCGTTTATCGCGTCATCAATAACTTATATAAAAAGGGCGCGAAGGTTATTTACGAAAGCCTTGAAAGAATCCACGTTTCAGGCCACGCCTGTCAAGAAGAGCATAAAATTCTTCACACGCTCTTAAAACCCAAGTTCTTTATTCCCATTCACGGCGAATATAGACACTTAAAACGCCACGCGCAACTCGTTGAACAGCTCGGCGTGCCTTCGCAAAACGTGGTCATTACCGAGATCGGCAACTGCGTAGAACTTACGGCAAACTCCATTAAATTGATTGAAAACGTACAGGCAGGTACGAGACTAATCGACGGTGGTGGATTTGAAGACTACGGAACGAGCGAAGTAATGAAAGAACGCTTAAAGATGTCTGCGGAAGGTATTTTTGCGGTATCGTTAGCGGTTACGGGAAACTACGTCATCAACGAACCTCAAATAGAAGTCCGCGGTTTCGTATTCGCGGAAAACAAAGAACTCCAAAGTGAAGTTCGTAGCGTCGTTCAAAAAACAGTCGAACAGTTCGAGTATGAGAACGGCAACAAGGACGAGCTTTGCCTTTGCATTAAGCGCGCGCTCGGCAACTACCTTTATAAAAAGACCAAACAATCCCCGCTTATTATAGTTTCAATTTTAGACGTATAAAAGTAAGGGAAAGAATAGGATAAACGAATGAAATACACGGCGTCATTAGTAAAGCTTAATATTGACGAACGCATCGCCACCCTTCGTGCCGATGCGCTTTCTCGTGGTATCCCCGTTGCGGACGATGAAACTTTGAACTATTTATTAGTAACGCTCAAAGCTCTTCGTCCCCGCCGTATATTAGAGATCGGCACAGCAGTCGGCCTGTCTGCCGCGGCAATGCTTTACGCTTGCCCCGATGCGACGGTAACGACGATGGAATTAGACGAAGAACGCTATATGGAAGCCAAGCAAAACTTCAAGAAATTAGGGGTAGAATCCCGCGTAACTTCGTACCTGGGTGATGCCTTTGAGATTTTAACGATGATGAACGGCGAGTTCGACTTCGTGTTTTTAGACGGTCCAAAGGCGCAATATGAGAAGTATTTATACGACATAAAACGCCTTTTGAAAAAAGGTGGCGTACTCTTTTCCGACGACGTGCTTTTATACGGTTGGGTAAGTGGTGAAGAAGAAACCCCGCAAAAACGCCGTTCGATCGTAGAAAAAATTAAAGGCTACCTCGACGTTTTAACCAACGATAAAAGCTTTATGACGTCCGTACTCAACGTAGGAGAAGGGGTTGCGTTGTCCGTGTATTTAGGCGATGAAGGAGAAAGAGAATGATAAAATCGGAATTATTAGCGCCTGCAGGTAACGGCGCGAAACTATCCACCGCTTTCCATTTCGGCGCAGACGCCGCATACGTAGGCGGAAAACAATTTTCACTTCGTACCTTCGCAGACAATTTCTCTTTCGACGAACTCACCGAAGCGGTAAAACTCGCGCATTCTTTAGGGAAAAAGTTATACGTAACGGCAAACGTCTTCGCGAAAAACGCAGATTTTATAGCCTTTGAAGAATATTTTAAACACTTGGAAAGAATAGGCGTGGACGCCGTTATCGTAAGCGATCCGGGCGTCGTCTATTTCGTGAAAAAGGTCGCGCCAAAGCTTGCGATTCACCTTTCCACACAAGCGAATACCACCAACAAATACGCCGTAAAATTCTGGCAAGAAACAGGCGTTTCTCGGGTAATTTTAGCAAGAGAATTATCCATTAAGGAAATCTCGGAAATCAAAGAGTTCAACCCCGACGTAGAGCTTGAAAGCTTCGTCCACGGCGCAATGTGTATTTCGTATAGCGGTAGATGTCTTTTATCCGACTATCTCGACGGCAGGTCGTCGAATAGAGGCGCGTGCGTGCAGTCCTGCAGATGGAAATACGAAGTACGCGCGCTCAATCCTACGAATAAGGAAACGGGCTGGTTACCCGTCGAACAGGACGACAAGGGTACGTTCATTTTCAACAGTAAAGACTTGAATATGCTCCGTCATTTAGAAGAAATGGAAGGGGCAGGTGTGAGTTCTTTCAAAATTGAAGGCAGAATGAAGAGCGGGTACTACCTTGCAACCGTCATCAACGCGTACCGTAGATACATGGACGGTGGAGTGAAAGAAATTAGCGAAGAAGAGCTTTTACGCGTCGCTCATCGCGAATACACGACGGCTTACGCGTTCGGGGAAAATTCCCAAACGGTGAATTATACTGACAGTCAGTCTAAGGGTGATTATAAATATATCGCGGACGTATTAGGTTATGAAAACGGCTTTGCTAAGCTTGAAATGCGCAACCGCTTCAAGCAAGGCGATATCCTTGAAATTCTATCCGCGGACGAAAACTTCGCGAAATCCTTCGTGGCGGAAGAAATTTACGATCTTAAAGGCGAACGCGTAGACGATGCGAAACTCGTTCAAGGCGTTTATCTTGTCAAATGCCCCTACGCAGTAAAACGCGGGGATTATATCCGTAAAAAACAATAAGGTGATTTTATGAAAAAAATTCTACTTATAGCAACGGGCGGTACGATCGCATCGAAATTGAGTGGACAAGGCCTTGCGCCTGCTCTTAATTCAAGCGAACTTCTTTCTTACGTCCCTGAAATTAAAAGCTTTTGTAACGTTGACGCCGTGCAAATTTTCAATATCGACAGTACGAACGTCACCCCCGAACACTGGCTTCAAATTGCTAAAACAATTTGTGAAAACTACGCAACCTACGACGGGTTCGTCGTCTGTCACGGCACGGACACGATGGCGTACAGCGCGGCGGCAATTTCCTATCTCGTGCAAAATTCTCCAAAGCCGATCGTCTTCACAGGCTCGCAAAAGCCGATTGATAGAGAAGACACCGACGCTCGTATAAATTTACGCGACAGTTTCTTGTACGCAACGAGCGAGTACGCTTCGGACACGGTAATCGTTTTCCAAGGCAAAGTTATCGCAGGTACGCGCGCGAAGAAAATCCGCACCAAGAGTTTCAACGCTTTCGAGAGCGTGGATTTCCCTGATTTAGCAAATATCCGTGACGGAAAAGTTATTCAATACATCAAATCTTCCAAAACCGAAAACGTGAAATTTTACGATAAACTCGATACACGGGTGGGGTTATTGAGCTTAACGCCCGGTATGACAGGCGAAATTCTTGACGCGTACTTCCGCTTAAACGACGCCGTCGTTTTATCCGGCTACGGCGCAGGCGGAGTCCCTGAAGGCGACTATTACGGCTTTTACGAAGTCATCGAAAAATGGAAGGATAAAGGCAAAACGCTCGCCGTCACCACGCAGGTCCAACACGAAGGTAGCGATATGAGCGTGTATAAAGTCGGTCAAGGCTTAAAGGATAGGTTTGATATCCTGGAATGCTTTGCAATGACGTACGAAAGCATCATCACGAAGCTAATGTGGATACTCGGTCAAACGGACAAAGACGACGAGATTAGAAAAATGTTCTACACCGTCGTAAACTACGACCTTATCGGTTAAATCAACGCAAAAACAATATAAAAACAATAAATAAAAAGCAAAAAGGAAAAGAACTATGAAAAAAATCCAGCTTAAAAGATACGCAAAGCTCATCGCAAAAGTCGGTTTGAACGTAAAAAAAGGTCAAACCGTATTCATCACGGCAGGTCTTGACCAACCCGATTTCGTAACGATGGTCGTTGAAGAATGTTACAAAGCAGGCGCAAAATCGGTATTCGTAACGTGGTCGCACCAACCCGTTTCCAAGCTCAACGCAACCTATCGTTCCTTGGAAACGCTTTCCGAACTCAATCTTATGACGGAAGCAGAACTCAAATACAAGGCAGAAAACCTTTCTTGTAGATTATTCATTGAATCGGAAGATCCCGATGGTATGAACGGTGTCGACCAAGAAAAATTAAGCAAAGCCCGTATCGCGCAATACCCGCTCATCAAACCCTATCGCGAAGCGGTTGAAAACAAGCATCAATGGTGCATCGCTGCGGTACCCGGCAAGGCTTGGGCTAAAAAAGTCTTCCCCGAACTTTCCGAAAAGAAAGCAATGGAAGAGATGTGGAAAACCATACTCTACACTTCCCGCGCGGACGGTAGTAATCCTATCCAAGCCTGGAAGGAACACAACGCCGACCTTCAAGCCCGTTGCGACTATTTGAACGCGTTAGAACTTCAATACGTGCAAATCAAGAGCGCAAACGGTACGGACGTAAAAATCGAGCTCAACAAAGATGGAAGATTCTGTGGCGGTAACGAAAAGACCTTGCAAGGTAGAGTCTTCAACCCCAACATTCCCACCGAAGAAGTCTTCACTAGCCCCAAAGCAGGCTCGGCGGAAGGTATCGTGTACTCGACCAAACCCCTTTCTTACATGGGCGAGCTTATTGAAAACTTCTCCTTGCGTTTTGAAAACGGTAAGGTAACCGAAGTCAAGGCGGAAAAAGGCGAAGAACTCTTAAAACAAATGGTTTCTATGGACGAAGGGGCAGGTATGCTCGGCGAAGTTGCGCTTATCCCTTATGAATCTCCCATCAGTAAATCGGGCGTACTCTTCTACAACACCCTTTTCGACGAAAACGCAAGCTGTCACTTGGCGCTCGGTAGGGGCTTTAACGAATGCTTGAACGGCTTTGAAAATTTCGACAACGAAGAATGCAAACGCCGTGGTATCAACGATAGTATGATCCACGTAGACTTCATGATCGGCGCAAAGGACACGGAAATTATCGGTTTCAAGGCAAACGGCGACCGCGTCCAAATCTTCAAAGACGGCAACTGGGCGTTTTAATAACGGATACGTCACTAAATCAATCATTCTCCGTGATATATCCTTAAAGGAAAACGGCTTAAACTATAAAGGGATTAAATTATGAAAATAGATATTTTTTCGGGATTTCTCGGCGCGGGTAAGACCACGCTCATTAAAAAACTCATAAAAGAAGCCTACGCAGGCGAAAAAATCGTCTTGATTGAAAACGAGTTCGGCGAAATCGGTATCGACGGCGGTTTCTTACAAGACGCAGGTATCAATATCACCGAAATGAATTCGGGTTGTATTTGTTGCTCGCTCGTAGGGGATTTTGCCACCGCGCTTAAAAAGGTCGCAGACGAATACTCTCCCGAGCGTATCATTATCGAACCTTCAGGCGTAGGTAAGCTTTCGGACGTTGTGAAAGCGGTTGAAAACGCTAACCTTGACGGCGCAAAACTCAACGCGTTATGCGCGGTCGTAGATGCAGGCAAATGCAAAATGTATATGAAAAATTTCGGCGAATTTTTCAATAACCAAGTCGAAAACGCGGGGTGTATCGTTTTATCGCACACCGATAAGCTTTCCGAAGAAAAGCTCGAAACGGCAGTTTCCTTATTGCGTGAGAAGAACGCTACGGCAACGTTAGTAACCGCGTCTTGGGACAGTTTGGACGGTAAAGCAATCTTGTCCGCAATCGAAAAGAAGGACAGTTTGCAAACGGAAATGCAAGCCTTGGCGCACGAGCATAAACACGCTCATCACGGACATGGGTGCTGTGAACACGACCACGAGCATGAGCATGAACACGAACATCATCACCACGAGCATGACCACGAGTGTCACGACCCCGATTGTTGCTGTCACGAACATCATCACGAACACCATCATCACGAACATGACCACGAGTGCCACGACCCCGATTGTTGTTGTCACGAACATCATCATGAACACCATCATCACGCGGACGAAGTGTTTACGAGTTGGGGCGTAGAAACGGTTAAGAAGTTCACGAAAGAAGAGCTTGAAAAGGCGCTTACGGAAATTCAAAGCGAAGAAAAGTACGGCATCGTCCTTAGAGCAAAAGGCATACTTGCAGGCGAAGGATCGTGGTTGCATTTTGATTACGTACCCGGCGAAGCGGAAATCCGCGAAGGTAGCGCAGGGGTAATCGGCAGACTTTGCGTAATCGGTTGTAACTTAAACGAATCCGCCTTGAAAGAGCTGTTTAAGGCGTAAAAATCCCGCAGGATAAGGAAATAGACTATGAAAAAATTACCAACGGAAACTCCCGTTTATATGTTTGTCGGATTTTTGGAATCAGGCAAGACGAAATTTATCCAAGAAACCTTTGAAGACGAGCGTTTCGACACGGGCGAGAACACCCTTTTAATTGTAATGGAAGAAGGGGTGGAAGAATACGACGAAAGCAAGTTTGCCGTCAAAAACGTCTCGATAGCGTACATTGACGACAAAGCGGACTTAACGGAAGAAAAGCTTACGGCGTTACAGCTCGAATACGGCGCAACGCGCGTGGTCGTCGAATATAACGGCATGTGGCTTTTAGAAGACTTCTTCACCGCCATGCCCGAAGGCTGGATGATTAACCAGCTTATGACCTTCTTTGTCACGAACACCGTGCTCAACTACAACGCGAATATGCGTCACCTCGTTTTCGATAAGATTGAAAATACGCAAATGGTAGTCTTCAACCGCTACTCAGCGAAAGTCGATAAAATGGACTTGCATAAACTCGTAAGGGGAATCACTCGTCGCGCGGATATCGTTTACGAATACGAAGACGGCAAAGCGGACTTCGACGATATCGAAGACCCGTTACCCTTCGACGTGAACGCGCCCGTTATCGAGATAGAAGACAGGGACTACGCGTTCTTCTATCGCGACCTTGCCGAGAATATGGAAAACTATATCGGAAAAACGGTAAAATTCAAAGGCGTCGTGGCAACGGATAAGCGCCTTCCTGAAGCGAATATCGTAATCGGCAGACATATTATGACTTGTTGCGAAGACGATATTCAATATAGCGGACTTGCTTGCGTTTTGCCCAAAGCTATGGATTTGCAAACGCGTGACTGGTTAGAAATTACGGCAAAAATAGAGTTCGTTAAGCATACCATCTATAAAGGCAAAGGCCCTGTGCTTATGGCGACGACGGCGAAAAAATGCGAAAAGCCCGAACAAGAACTCGCAACTTTTTATTGATTACTAAATATTAAACTAAAAATAGAAAAACGACAAGCGGTTTGCTTGTCGTTTTTTGGCTGGGGTAGCTGGATTTGAACCAACGAAGTGACGGAGTCAGAATCCGTTGCCTTACCGCTTGGCGATACCCCAATAAATTATCTACCTTCACATTTTATCAAAAAATCCCGCTTTTTGCAAGCGTTTTAGGCTAAGTTTTATAATCTTTATCATTTTTTTCACGCCTTGTGTTTTAATAAAAAATAGCTCCGCCGTTGTTTAGCGGAGCTATCATTATTTTTTTTCTTTTAGCCAACGATTAAGTTGACGAGTCTACCTTTAACGACGATACATTTCTTGACCGTCTTTCCTTCAAGCATAGGCGCAATTTCGTCAAGCGAAGCAACTTT
>JAZQZK010000091.1:0-2851 GCA_045634025.1 Candidatus Scatosoma sp. | reverse complement strand
TAAGTTAAGCAAGAAAATCCCTGCGGCGTTCGTTGCGTTATTCGTATGCACGGGCGCGACCTTATTATTAAACTCCTTCGCAGGCGCGGAAATTGCAACTATCGGCTCGAAATACGGCGAAGTGCAAGCAGGATTTTTCCCTGTTGATTTTAGCGGAATCTCTTCCGTTAAACTCTCTGCGTTAATCGTGCCTTCTATCGTTATCGCATTCCTTTGCGCGATTGAAAGTTTACTTTCCGCAACGGTTGCGTCGGGTATGACGGGAACGAGCTTTGACACAAACCAAGAATTAGTCGGTCAAGGCGTAGCGAATATTTTTTCTTCCCTTCTTGGCGGATTGCCTGCAACGGGCGCAATCGCAAGAACCGCCGCAAACATTGAAAACGGTGCAAAAAGCTGCCTTGCCGGTATCTTCCACTCGATTTTCGTACTTATTATGTACTTCGCGTTAATGGACGTTGTAAAACATATTCCGCTTGCCGTATTCTCGGCTATTTTGATTTCCGTTTCTATCAATATGAGCCGTTTCCCCTTATTCCTTAAGCTTTCCAAGTTCGGTATTCGCGACGTTACAATCCTGTTCGTCACCTGCGCGTTGACCGTTATTTTCGACCTTACCTACGGGGTACTTGGCGGACTTGCCGTGACCTTTATCGTCAACGTCAAGAATCTTCCTATTAAGCTTGAAGTATCTAGCTCGAATCAATCGCAATGTTCTTGGATGAAGGTGAAAGGTACGCTTTTCTTCCTGAACGCAAACAAATTCATTGACGCGCTCGGCGCGGAGTTTGAAAACTCGCAAACGGTGACCGTGGATATGTCCGAACTCGTAGGCATAGACGAAACGGCGCTTGAAAAACTCGTCTCTCTCAACAAGAAGATTAAAGCGCAAGGCAAGAGCCTTGAACTCATTAATTATAGCGATAGAATTTGTCAAAGATTAGATAAGTATTTCAAAGTATTGTAATTTAATTAAGACACAAAAAATCCCGACCTACACAGTCGGGATTTTCTTTTATACTTTCTAATTGTCCGTTTATCTTTGATATACGACGTTACCGTCACGAACGGTGCAAATAACGTCGTAGGTTTCGCTATCAATAACGGCAAAGTCAGCGTTTTTGCCGACTTTAATACTACCTGCCACGTCGTCGATTTTAAGGTTTTTAGCAGGGTTAATCGTAGCGTAGTCCACTGCTTGCGTAAAAGGTACTCCTACCTTTTTCACCATATTTTCAATGGCTCTATTCATTCTCAAAACACTACCTGCAAGCGTACCGTCCGTAAGCCTTGCTTCGCCGTTTTTAACGATAACGACTTGTCCGCCAAGTTCGCTTTCGCCGTCCGCAATACCCTTTGCGCGCATAGCGTCGGTGATGAGCGTGAGCTTGTCCAAGGGCTTATTCTTGACGAGCAAACGAATAGCTGGTACGGAAACGTGGATGGTATCCGCAATCAACTCGCAGTTCAATTCATCTCTTAAAAGCGCGCTACCGACAACGCCGATTTCACGGTGATGCAAAGCAGTTTGCGCGTTATAGGTGTGCGTTACGTTGCTTGCGCCGTTTGAAATTGCCGTATCTACTTTTGCATAGCCTGCATCTGAGTGACCGATTGACGCAACGATATTATTGTCCTTTAAGTAAGAAACGAGTTCCATCGCCCCGTCAACTTCGGGAGCTAACGACACGATTTTAATACAGTTACCGCTTGCCACGTTATATTCTTCAAAAGTCTTCACGTCGGGCGTAGCGATGTATTCCAAAGGTTGAGCGCCCTTGTGCTTTGCGGCGATGAACGGACCTTCAAGGTGTATGCCGAGCACTCTCGCGCCTTCGCCATTGTCGCTTTCACGATATTCCTTGACCGCTTTCATAGCGTTCATGATATTTTCCTTGCTTTGCGTCATCGTCGTTGCAAGGAAGGTCGTCGTACCTTCTTCCGCTACCGTTTTCGCGATAATGGAAAGGTCTTTTATCGTTCCGTCCATAGCGTCCGAACCGCCTGCGCCGTGAATATGTTGGTCGATAAACCCGGGCAATACGATTGCATTTTCGGGCAACTTAATCTCTTCCGCGCCCGAAACTGCGCAACGAGAAATTTTTTGGATTTTCTCATCAAAGCAAACCGTCGTTTTCTTCAAGCCTTCGCCGTCAACGTACACGGTCACGTTCTTAAAACACTTCATAGTACCTTTCTCCTTTGTAGAAAGCTAAAATTACACTCTATCCGCAGGCAAAGACGCAGCAGCGATACTTTGTCCTACTCTACGGTTATTTTCATCGGGAAGACCGATATCAATGGTAGCGTATTCGGGATATTCTTCCTTAAGAACTTCTTTACAGGTTGCAAGGATGATATCCCCGCCTTTTCCGCCCATTACGCGACCAAGCAACAACATGTGTTTAATGTCGTAGAATCTAGCGTAGAAAGGAATGGTATGCGCAAGATAGATACCGATATCGGTGTAAACTTGTTTAGCAAGTTCGTCATCCTTGTCCATAAGCGCTTGAACAACTTTCAATTTTTGAGCGGGCGTTAAGCCGTCTTCAAATTTGAAGCCACCATATTCCGCAAGCTTGATAACCGCGTCTTGCGAGAAATATTTACAACCAACGCCGAAGTCTCCGCTCCATTCGTCTTGCATAGCGTCTGGATTGAAATCTAGGGGCGCGAAGGCAAGTTCGGAAAGCCCACCGTTGATACCGCCGTTGGAATTGATATAACCAACCGCTTCACTCGTACCCATTGCAATACCCAAAATCTCGTTATCGTTAAGGTCGATTGCTCCTGCAAGCGCCGTAACGTCGCCGTCGTTTGCAACTTCCAAAGGCACGTTGCCCATTTCTTT
>JAZQZK010000090.1:0-2578 GCA_045634025.1 Candidatus Scatosoma sp. | reverse complement strand
ACAGTCTTATGGGGCGAATACGCAGGGGAAGCGCACGGTTATTACGACGTAACATTAGAATCGAGAAGACTTTTATGGTATCTCTTCTACGGCGTTGAAGAAGTTATTTACCCGCCGTTGATTTTCTTAGGAATCGGCGCTATGACCGACTTCGGCCCGTTGATTTCCAACCCTAAGAGCATGTTGCTTGGCGCGGCTGCTCAACTTGGTATTTTCTTGACGTTAATCGGCGCTATTGTATTAGGTTTCGATCTTGCCGCTGCTTGCTCAATCGCTATTATCGGTGGCGCGGACGGTCCTACGGCAATTTATTTGACGCAAATGATGTCCAAATATACGAACGAAGACTTACTTTCGGCTATCGCCGTTGCAGCGTATTCGTATATGGCGCTTATTCCCATCATTCAAAAACCCTTGATGCGTTTAGTTGTTCCTAAATCGGAAAGAACGATCAAGATGAAGCCTGCAAGAACGGTTAGCAAGTTGGAGAAAATTGTTTTCCCTGTTATCGTAACGCTCGTGGTGGGTGTATTACTCCCTGACGCAGTTCCTTTGCTTGGTATGTTGATGCTTGGTAACTTATTGAAAGAATGTGGCGCTTGCGACAGACTTTCTTCTCAAGCTCAAAATGGTCTTATGAATACCGTTACTATTTTCCTTGGTGTTTCTGTTGGTTGTAAGGCTTATGGTCAAACATTCTTAGCATTTAGCACTTTGAAGATTATCGCTCTTGGCCTTGTAGCGTTCAGCTTTGGTACCGTTGGCGGACTTTTGGTCGGACGTTTAATGTGCAAACTTTCCGGCGGAAAGATCAATCCTTTGATCGGTAGCGCAGGCGTTTCGGCTGTTCCTATGGCTGCTCGTATTTCCGAAGACGTAGGTAGAGAAAGCGACCCTTCGAACCATTTGCTCATGCACGCAATGGGCCCGAACGTTGCCGGTGTAATCGGCTCGGCAATCGCGGCAGGATTTTTATTGTCTATCATTTAATTTGATGAGGTTATTACATTATGGATTTGATGAATATTGAAAAAAGAAAAGTAATGCTCACGGAAACCATTCTCCGTGACGCGCATCAATCGCAAGCTGCAACCAGAATGCGTATTGACGAAATGATCCCTGTACTCGAACAGTTAGACGAAATCGGATATTATTCCATCGAAGCATGGGGCGGCGCAACGTTTGACTCCTGCTTACGTTTCTTGAACGAAGACCCTTGGGAAAGATTGCGTACCTTAAAGTCGCACTTAAAGACTCCTATTCAAATGCTTTTGCGTGGTCAAAACTTGCTCGGTTATCGTCATTATTCCGACGACGTAGTAGATAAATTTGTTGCAAAATCTATTGAAAACGGTGTAGGTGTTGTACGTGTATTCGACGCATTGAACGATCCTCGTAACTTGGAAACGTCTATGCGCGCGATCAAGAAATACGGTGGTGTATGCGAAGCTACTATTTGTTATACCAGCGCAGAAGTTGACGGCAAAGAAGTATTTACCAACGAATATTTCGTAAAACTCGGTAAACAACTCGAAGAAATGGGCGCAGATAACATCTGTTTGAAGGACATGGCAAACTTGTTGCTTCCCTTCAAAGCTTACGAGCTTATCAAAGACTTGAAAGCAGCTCTTAAACCTACTACAAAGATTCACCTTCATACCCATAACACGACGGGTACGGGCGACATGGTTTACTTGATGGCTATTTTAGCAGGTGTTGATATCGTTGATACCGCGCTTTCGCCTTTGGGTAATGGTACTTCCCAACCTGCAACCGAACCTTTAGTTGCAACCTTGAAGGGTACTCCTTTGGATACTGGTATTGATATTGAAAAACTTCTTCCTATCGTTAAACACTTCAAGAACGTTGAAAAACGTTTGAAGGATGATAAGATTTTGAATCAAAAATCTAAAGAAATCGACGTTAATACACTCTTGTATCAAGTTCCCGGCGGTATGCTTTCCAACCTTATCAATCAGCTTGAAAAAGCAGGCAAAATTGATAGACTTATGGACTGTCTCGCAGAAGTTCCCAACGTTAGAAAGGATTGTGGCTATCCTCCTTTGGTTACGCCTTCCTCGCAAATCGTTGGTACGCAAGCCGTTATGAATATCGTTATGGGCGAACGTTACAAGATGGTAACCAAAGAAACCAAAGACTTGGTAGCAGGTAAATACGGTACGTTGCCTATGCCTGTAGATGAAGCAGTTGCTGAAAAGGTATTGAAAGGCGCTGAACGTATCACTTGTAGACCTGCAGACCTTCTTCAACCCGAATACGAAGATATTAAAGCAAAACTTGTATCTCTTGGATACTACGAAAAAGAAGAAGACGTTCTCTCTTATGCAGTATTTGAACAAGTTGCTGAAAACTTCTTCAAATGGAGAACAGCTCAAAAAGAAGGCGTTGATAGAGACATGGCAAAAGGCGAAGTTTATCCCGTCTAATTGCAATTTGTGAAACTTACAATGTGAAACAATACAAAGAATACGCAACCGAGATGTTCGGTTGCGTTTCATTTGAATTGCTTGATTTAGGAATATAAGGAATAGGGCGTTTATTGTTAGATTGATACCAG
>JAZQZK010000089.1:0-3087 GCA_045634025.1 Candidatus Scatosoma sp. | reverse complement strand
ATTTCAGTCCGTCGAAGAAATCGTAAACGATTTCGTTTAACGGCAAGGTGTATTCAAGTTTTACGCGCCTTTCGTCAAGATAGGTCATGTTTTTGAAAATACCGCGCTTTTCCTTGCAAAGGTCCATAATCGGTCCCATATAATCGGGCGGGGTGTAGAGCTCCGCTTTCACGATAGGCTCTTCCATATATTCTATATCCGACACGTCGGGTAAATGCGTGGGGTTGTCCACGAAGAACTCTTCGCCGTCCGTCTTATGCACGAGATAGCTTACCGACGGCGCGGTGGTGATAATGTCGAGATTGAACTCTCTTTCAATTCTTTCTTGGATAATTTCCATGTGCAAAAGCCCAAGGAACCCGCAACGGAATCCAAAACCGAGCGCAACGGAATTGTCAGGCTCGAAGATGAGCGACGCGTCGTTTAACTGAAGCTTCAAAATCGCTTCCTTTAAGTCGTTAAATCTACTGCCGTCAAGCGGATAGATACCGCAAAAGACTACGGGTTGGACTTTTTTATAGCCGGGTAACGGCTCTTTCGCAGGGCGTAAAGCGTTCGTGACGGTATCGCCAACCGCTACGTCCTGAATGGATTTAATGGATGCCGCGATATACCCAACTTCGCCGGCTTTGAGCTGTTCCTTGGGGAAAAGCCCGGGCGCGAACGCGCCAACTTCGGTTACGTCGTACACGGTGTCGGAAAGGAATGTGCGGATTTTGTCGCCGACTTTTACACCGCCGTCCACTACGCGGACGAACAAGATTACGCCTTTATAGTTATCGTAATAGCTATCGAAAATAAGCGCTTTGAGCGGTTCTTCCGTGTCGCCGTCGGGGGCGGGGAAGTACTGAGAAATAGCTTCTAATAAATCGTCGATATTCGTGCCTTCTTTTGCGGAAACGCAAGGGATATCCGATGCGTCAAGACCGATTACGTCTTCAATTTCTTGCTTAACTTCGTCCACACGCGCGCTAGGAAGGTCGATTTTATTAATGACTGGCAGTATTTCGAGATTGTTCTCAAGCGCAAGATACACGTTTGCAAGCGTTTGCGCTTCTACGCCCTGCGTTGCGTCAACGACGAGTATCGCGCCTTCGCACGCCGCAAGCGAACGACTAACTTCGTAGGTGAAGTCAACGTGGCCGGGTGTGTCGATTAAGTTATACTCGTATTCTTCGCCCGACTTCGTCGTATAATACATTCTAACAGGCGTGAGTTTGATGGTAATACCACGCTCACGCTCGATGTCCATACTGTCAAGGAGTTGTTCTTCCATGTCGCGCTTAGAGACTTGTCCCGTGCGCTCAATCAAGCGGTCGGCAAGCGTACTTTTGCCGTGGTCAATATGCGCAATAATGCAAAAATTTCTTAATTTTGAATTAGGTTTTGCCATATAAATTCCTTTTTTTCTTACTCTTACTTTGTTTTGATTAGACGTTGAACCCGAACAGGCTCAAAAATTCTCTTAACGCGAACGGAACGCTTTGTTCTTTTAAGAGTATCATTCCGACCGAACGAGTGGGTAGGCAGGGTTCGGTTTTGACTTCGAACACTTCTCCGCCTCCAATTTTGTCTTGGACATACTCGCGCGGAATTACGCCCACGCCCATACCGCGAGATACTAACCGTTTCATTAAATCCCAACTACCGACTTCTATCGACGGTTCAAGCGTAACGCCGAGCGTTTGCAAGTACCTGTCGAGCGCTTGTCTTGCAGCGGTCTTCTTTTCAAGTACGATAAGGGGATAGTTTTTAAGTTCTTCAAACGACAACGATTTGTCTTTAAGCTCGGCAAACTTCTCGCCTGCAACGAAAATATCGTTGAGTTGCATACAGTTCCCGTATAATTTAAGCTCGTCGTCCTTCTCGATAGGCAAGTTGACGAACCCAACGTCGCACTTTCCGTCCTTTAAGTCCTCAACGGTGTTGGGGGTGATGTCGGAGATGAGATTGATCTTCACCGCAGGGTATTTTTCGTGGAATTCAACGATTTTATCGGCGAGAAAATACTCAAAAATAGTATCCGAAGCCCCTACGCGGATTTCGCCCGTCGCCGAAGTTTTGCGTTGATTGATCATGTCCTCAGCGTCCAAAAAGAGTTTTAACCCTTCTTCGATTTTATTAAAAATCACTTCTCCGCCCTGCGCAGACAATTCCATACCCCTATGCGTGCGGTTGAAAAGCGAAACGCCAAGCTGGATTTCAAGCTGTTTAATCGCCTGTGAAACGGCTGGTTGGGAAATATATAATTTCTCCGCCGCCTTCGTTAAGCTACCGCATTTCGCTACCGTATAAAACACTTTATACAAATCAAGATTTACCATAATTTCTTCCTTTGTTCCCTTATCTTATTTTCCGTACCCTTTCTTTTCTTTTTTGTTCTTCTAAGCCCTTTTCAAATGCAAGCCAAACGGCGTATTGCACCCGAACAACTATTTACTGCTCAAACCCTTTTCAAATGCAAGCAAGACAAGGCGAGCGAAAGTTCACCCCCACCCATCGTAAAACGCGGAGATACGAGCAAGCCAAGGCGAAGCAAGGGAGCGTACAAGAAGTACGTGACCGAGCGACAACGCAGGCTCGCGACGTATATACGCGTTTGGCATTTCAACAGGGCGACTACTTTCCAACGCAGAATTTTTCAAATATCTCGTTAATAATACTCTCCGTTGCCGTCTCACCCGTGATTTCGCCAAGACAATCCCAAATACCCTTGACGTCGATTCCGATTAAGTCGAGCGGTTCGCTTCCGCAAGCTGAAATGGCGCTACCTGCATGCGTTCTTGCGCGACGGAGCGCGTCGTAATGACGTTCTTCTATCAAGAACGCCGCGTCTTCGCTACGCTCGCCAAGGCTCTTTTCGTAGAGCATTTCTTTGAGTTTTTCTATGCCTTCGCCTGTGATAGCGGACGTCATAATATCCCATTTTCCGTCCGTAGCCAACGTTGTTTCTAGAAGATCTAACTTATTGCGAATACGGATAATCGGCTTGCCTTTCGCCATTTCCAAGACACGCATTTCTTCGTCGTCGTACTCGTCCGTTTCCGTCACGAACACCACGACGTCCGCGCCTTTGACGATGCTTTG
>JAZQZK010000088.1:0-3340 GCA_045634025.1 Candidatus Scatosoma sp. | reverse complement strand
TGATAGAGACGAGAACGGCAAAAAGCTCAAAACGCGCCGAGGGATTTGGCTTGAGAAAGATTTCTCGGACGAAAATTTGCAAATGCTCATTGATTCCGTTTTGTATTCTAAATACATTTCGCAAGTAGAAGCGGAAACGCTTATCAAAAAAATTCGCGGAATGGGCAGCGCCGTCTTTCAACAAAAAAATAAAGGGATTGCGAAATTGAGTTCTGTTTATCACGCTCGTGAAGCAAGATTCTTTAAGGAACTCAACGTAATTCAACAAGCGATTGTAAACGAGAGAAAATTATCGTTTTTGTACGGCAAGTATAAGGCGGAAAACGGTAAATTCCAAATTGAAGAAACGCCGAGCGAAGTAAGCCCGTATCATTTAGTTTTCTCGAACGGAAAATATTATTTGATCGGCTATCACGAGACAAAAAAGGAAATTTGGCATTTCCGTGTGGATAAAATCTATAAGGCGAAGATGGAAGACAAGCCGATGAAGCCTATTAACGATACAGAGCTTAAGGGGATTTCCCTTGGTGAGTATCTGCTTACGCATCCTAACTTATTCACAGGCAAGGCATCTAATATCGTGTTAAAGGTGGATTCAAAGAGCATAGGGCACGTGATTGATACGTTTGGCGAAAATTATACGGTGCGTGGCAATGACAAGCTTACGACAACGATTGAGCTTCGTTGCAATCAGGCCGATGCGTATTATTGGGCGTTGCAGTTTAGCAGTATTGTAGAAGTATTAGAACCGCAGGAATTGCGTGAACGTTTACGCGCGGCGGCGGAAGAATTGACGCTGCGTTATATGAGCAGCGAAAGCGATAGATACGAAGAAGCGCTTCGTAAGTCGGAATTGAACGGCGATTTGGATTTGTCGGGGATTAAGCTTGGGAATAGAAGCAAACACCAAAGACTGTTTGTAAAATCCTTGACGCTTTCGGATAACGAGTTGAAAGATATCAATTTTGTAGGGAAGTATGACGGGTTATGTACGGTGAAGCTGTTTAACAATACTATCACCGATCTTTCGCCGTTAGTGGCGTGTGAAAAGGTACATAGCGTTTGGTTGAAAAACGTGGGCGTTAAGGATTTATTCGCGCTTACAAAAATGAAATCGTTGAAGTGCTTGGATTTAGAACAATGCGAAGAAGTGGATGGTACGGCGATTTATCAAATGCCGAATTTGCAGGAACTTCGTATTCGTGGCAGCATTAAAAACGTGGACGTTGAGGAGTTGAAAAAAGTCAATCCGAACTTGCACGTTCGAGTGTCTGAAGCGCGTGAACGTATGGATTTTGTAAAGAGCGCTTGTCCAGAATATCCGCTTAACGTATTGAGAGAGTCGCTGGGATATAATCACGTGCTTGTCGGGGATAAAGAAGCGGCTGAGCAAGCGGTGGAAAAATTGCTTTTGCGTTTACCGCGCGACGAACACGACGTTGCCGAACTGGTGTTTAAGGAAGGCTTAGGCGAAGCTGAAATTTCGGATATTCTTGGTATATCCGTGGATGAGATTGCAAGAAGACGAGAAGCCTACAAAAAGAAATTCAAGATGAAAGCCTATAATCGTGGCTTGGAACAGTTTGTCGCAGTTAAAAATCCGAAATCCACCAACGCGTTAGAACATCTTTGGGATATGGCAGGAATTCCTGAAGAAAAAAGACCAGCTTATAAAAAAGATAAATCGTAATATACTAAATTAATCCTACTCCGTATCGTAGAATATAAAAAAACGATACGGAGATTTTTTATGGTAAATTTAGAAAGATACTTAGAAAACTTTCCTTTAAGGGGAAAAGATGATTTCGAGAAGCTGCAATCACTTGTGTTAGCACGTCAAAAAGATACTGCGCTAAAACAATCCGAACAAGCACGTTTGGAAGAAGAGTTGTCCGTCATTCGCAAAACGAACACGGCTTGCGTATTTTTATTTTTTGACGATATTGTAAGGGGATTAAAAGACGTTGACGCTACGTTTCACGGAGTTTTGCATTGTTCGTACTTATGTTATTTTTTAGGATTCACAAAAGTAAATCCTATGCAATACAACTTACCGTTCGAAAGGTATTTTAGCATAAATCGAAAGCATTTACCGCAGGCAGCGCTGGTTGTAAACAAAGGCGCAAAAGGGCAAGTGGTACGCTATCTTAAACAGAAGTATGGGGTGGATAAAATTGCGAGATCGCAGGATGAGCCAGACGAATATGTTATCTGCAGTAAAAGCTTGCTAGAAATAGGTGAGATAAAACAAACGATTTTGCATGCAGCGGTAGGCGAGTTCAGTTGGCACGAGGACGTTATTGCGCTTACCTGGCGTGAGATTATAGAGGCTGGATTATATACGATTTCTATTCGTGAAGCGGAAATTGGGCAAGTGCGCGCTTATATCGAAGAAGAAATTTATCAAAGGGCGTTAGAGTGGTTTAAAGAATATAGAGAAAATAAATTATCCATAAGGGATAGATATTATGGAAATGAAATCGCCGAAGCTATTTTTGCAAATACGGACGGGCAATACGTTTACCAAGAACAATTTTACGAAATTTGCACGCAAATTCTCGGTGTAAACAATAAAAAGGCGGATGTGTATCGCAAAGCTTTATTGACGCGAAAGAGAAATGAAATTGAAGAAATGAAAGAGCTTTTTTTATGGCGTATGGGCGAAGAAGGGTTGGCGCTATTTGAATATATCAAAAGCCGTCATAGTTACGTGGTTGCAAAAGCATATATTATAGGATTATTATTTTTAGGGTTACCTTAAATCGTGTATTCAAGAGAGTGATGCAAGATAAAGAAGTTACACAATATTTCTTGCGTCATACCTTTGCGACGACTTATGTTCAATACGTAAGACCTGATATTGTAGATACGTGGATGGGGGATAGTTCTGAAAGACTTGTTGGGCGAGTTTATACGCATTTCCCTGACAAGTTTATGACGAAGCAAATGGATTTGGTGCAGTTTGAATTTTAATTTAATAGCAAAAAAGCTCTTCGAGGACTATACTCGCAGGGCTTTTTCAATAAAGGAAAAAATATTAAAATGTGAAAGCCAAAATGGACGCCAAAAACAAGGGTTTTTATCAAAAAACCGCTTTTTTGACCGCATAAACTTATCAAATACACAAAAAAATCGAGCATTTATGCATTTATTTTGCATAATTACCCGATTTTGGTGCGGTCGACAGGAATTGAAGACGTACGATATTACAAAAAAGCCTTGAAAATCAAGGCTTTTTTGCTATTGAACGCCAACGTGGACGCCAAAATATAAATCTTTTTGCTGTATAACAAATAATAGTTATTCTTCCTCGTATTTATTTTTATTCGATTTGTCAAAT
>JAZQZK010000087.1:0-2354 GCA_045634025.1 Candidatus Scatosoma sp. | reverse complement strand
CGTATCACCAACACCGCGAAGAAACAACTCCGTATGCTCAAACGTCGGCGTACGAATTTCCTTCAAATTGAATTTTTTCGAGATCTCTCTCGCAACGCCCTCTACGTATTGCCATTTATAAGAGTCCTGTGGTAAAACGTCCTTTGTGCCTTTGGGAATATTAATCATAATTCTTATCCTTTTTCTTCTTTCTTTTGGCAGGGTTTACTATTCATCGCATACCTGCCCTATTCGTTTTGTTATAAAACGTATTTTTTCAAGTTTCTATCACCCGTCAATTTCTTCAAATGCTCGTCAACGTATTTCTTGTCAATATTGAGCGTGAACGTGGGATAGTCCCCACCGCCCGCGTTAAAGGAAATGTCTTCAAGCAAGTATTCCATAACGGTGTGCAACCGTCTTGCGCCGATATCTTCGCTCGTCGCGTTGAGTTCAACGGACACCTCGGCAATTCTCTCGATTGCGCCTTCGTCGAACTTAAGGTCGATATGGTCCACGCTCAAAAGTTGCCCGTACTGGAAGGTGAGCGAGTTTTCCGTTTCCGTCAAGATACGCACGAAGTCCTCCTTCGTCAAGCTTTTAAGCTCTACGGAGACGGGGAATCTACCTTGCAATTCAGGGATCAAATCTTCCACCGCCGCAACGTGGAACGCGCCTGCCGCTATGAACAATATGAAATCCGTCTTTATAGGGCCGTATTTAGTAACGACCGTCGAGCCTTCAACGATAGGCAAAATATCTCTTTGCACGCCTTCACGCGATACGTCCGCGCCGTTTCGATTGCCCTTGCCTGCGATTTTATCAATTTCGTCGATGAAGATAATGCCGTCGTTTTCCGCTCTATAAATAGCTTCCGCCTTCACGGCGTCTTCGTCAACGAGTTTATCCGCTTCTTCCGAAAGCGCAATTTCCATACCTTCACGGACGGTAAGCTTACGCTTTTTCTTCTTGCCTTGGAACATATCCCCGAAAATACTACCGATAGAGATAGCCGCGCCACCAGGCACAAGTTCCATTTGTTGGGGAACGTCCACCACTTCCATTTCAATAATGGTACTATCGTACGCGCCCTTTCTCAAGCCGTCAAGCAGGTTTGCTTCAAAGACTTCTTTTGCCGTGTCGCCCTTTTCGTCCTTTTTTACTTCGATAAGCGCGCGGAGTATTCTTCTTTCCGCAGCCACCGTCGCTTTTGCCTTGACTTCTTCTTCCTTTTCCGCTTTCACGAGCCTGTACGCGCATTCCGCAAGGTCTCGAATCATGCCTTCAACGTCCTTTCCAACGTAGCCGACTTCGGTGTATTTCGTCGCTTCCACCTTCACGAACGGCGCTTTCACGAGCTTTGCAAGACGACGAGCAATCTCCGTCTTACCAACCCCCGTCGGACCTTTCATAATGATATTCTTCGGCGTGATTTCTTCACGGATTTCGCTAGGCAACTGCGCCCGACGATACCTGTTACGAAGCGCGATTGCAACCGCGCGTTTCGCATCGTCTTGACCGATGATGTATTTGTCTAATTTATTTACGATTTGCTTAGGGGATAAATCCATTATTCCACCCCCTTATCCTGCTTTTCGGAAGGGGTAGGTACGAGATTTTCTTTCTCTCCAACCTTTTCACAACGGATATTATCGTTCGTGAACACGCAGATTTCCGACGCAATTTTAAGCGCCTTTTTCGCGATTGTTTCGGCGTCGTAGTCCGTTTCTTGATAGAGCGCGCGAGCCGCCGCAAGCGCGTAATTTCCACCGCTACCGATAGCGCAAACCCCGCCGTCAGGCTCAATGACTTCGCCCGTACCCGAAAGGATAAGTAGCGTATTCTCGTCCGCGGTGATCATCATCGCATCGAGCTTTCTACCGATTTTATCGCTACGCCAAAGCTCCGCAAGCTCCACCGCCGAACGCATTAAATTACCCGAGAATTTATTGAGCATTCCTTCAAATTTTTCGGTGAGCGAAAAGGCGTCCGTTACCGAGCCTGCAAAGCCCAAAATAACCTTTCCACCGTAAATACGGCGTACCTTTACAGCCGTATTCTTGAAAATGACCGATTCGCCCATCGTCACTTGACCGTCGCCGGCAATCGCCGTTACGCCGTCTTTCTTGACCGCGCAAATCGTCGTTCCCCTGAATTCTATCATAGTTCGTACTCCTTACTTATCTTGGATTTCTCCAAGTTCCTTGAAAGCCTGCATCTTTTCTATCGCGCGATTTGCAAGAGCGGTGTACCGCTCCTTCTTATCTTTAATGCGCGTAGGGTTTGGGTTGATTATCCCAAAATTTGCGTTCATAGGTTGATAATCCTTGTTCGGCGTAGAAATATACCTTTCCAACGCGCCACTCATGGTTTCG
>JAZQZK010000086.1:0-5788 GCA_045634025.1 Candidatus Scatosoma sp. | reverse complement strand
TTTCATCAAAGCCAAAGAACAAATCCGCTTGTTTTTCTAATTTTTCTTTGCCACCGCTAAGTTCTACACGCTTTTGCTCGTTGTTTACCAAGCGGAAGGAATAGTTCCAGTGGTTGCCTTCGTAGTACGGATATTCCGTCTTCAACAAGCCGTCCGCGCCGAACGCTTCCGTCCAGTATTTCGCGATCTCCGACAAGTATTCGTAGTCGTCATCTCTACCAAGCTCTTTCGCAACGTTTGCGAACGCTTCTGCGATCATCGTACAATCCAAAAGTTTCGTGGTTTTCTCGAACGTACCGTCCTTGATTTCCTTTTCGTATTGACTAATTTCCGCCTTGACGACGAAGAACATATCTTCAATTTCGTTTTCTTCTACCAAACCGCGAACGTACGCGTCGTAAAGCACGTAGCAACCCAAACAACAAGCCTGTGTGGACTCGATATTCATATTCGAAGAAAGCATAAACGCATTGAAGAGTTTACCTATTTCCTTGCCGTAACGGAATACCGTCTTCACAATCCCACGACCAACGTCTGCATGCAAGGTATGTAAAAGCGGGATTTGCGTTTTATACACGTCCCAAAGGGTTGCGAAATCTAAATAGCAAGTTTCCTTTTCGTCCCACAAAAAGCTTTCGTTTTTCCAGCCACAGGGTTTAATGAGCGTATGGTAATAATTCGAATAGAAAATTTCTCTATCTTCTTCGGAGACTCCTTCCAGTTCAATGGTGGATAAGCGGTCTTGCCAAGCAGTTTGCGCTTGCGACTTTACCGTGTCAAAATCGCAAACAGAAGCAACAGCGTTCTTTGCTCTTTCTTCGCTTACAATGGAATATCCAACCTTTACAACCGCAGAGTCGCCGTCTAATTCAAACAAGCAACCAAACGAATCTTCCGTCTTATTTAAGCGTAAAGCTTGACCTTCAACACGCTCCTTATTTACCCAAAGCGATACCTTACCCATGCAAGAAATGCAATAGTACAATTTTACCCCTTGCATTACGATATAACCAACGACTTTTCCGTCCTCAATACGCATTTCGCTTTCTTGAGAATAGCCGAAAACTCTTTCATCCCAAGGTTGTTTTAAGCCGTCGTTAGAAATATCAACGGCAACCTTCAAAGTTTCACCCGAAAGCGAAGTATATCTATGAACGGCTACGCTTTCCGCAACCGTCGCTTCCGCGCGGATATTCTCTTCCTTAAATCTACAAGCATAATAGCCGGGCGTTGCTCTCTCTTCATCAATATCTTTTAAGGTATGTATAGTAGCAAGCGAGCCAGTAAACGGCGTCGTTACGAGATAATTATAGTAAAACCCGAAAGCGCCACTACCGCTATGCGTGAAATGCGAGAACCCGATAAGTTTATCCCCTTCGAAAAATCTCCCCGGGATTTCCCCACCGTTGCGCGTTAAATTACCGTAGCCCGAAGAATACCCCCCGCTATACGGCGAACAAGCCACGTTCCCAAACGGCAAACAAGCAGACGGAGACGTGTTCCCTGCTTTTCCTTTTAATAAATTCCATTTAGAATATAAACTCCCTTCTTGCGGTTTCGTGCTTTCACCTAACCCCTGAAAAATGTTTACGCTTTGTAAAATCTTAGACATCGTACCCTCCATTACACTATCGTAGTATTTCTACTTCAAATGAACTGTCTTATCACATTATATCACAAACAAACTTCAGTTGCAAGCGTTTGGATACAACTTTCCAAACAACCTTGCTTTTTCTTGCAAAATACCGCGAATGAAAAAAGCTAACGAGTACAACACGTTAGCTTTTTATCTCTACTTTTTAGCAGTTTTAGATATTAGTTTTGCTTTTTCTTTTTCAAGAAGAAGACTGCCCCGCCACCGCCAAGCGCGAGTACGCCTGCAATTACGCCGATAACTAACCCAACGTTCCCTTTCTTTTCGGGCGCTGGATTATCCGTATTCGGAGTATTAGGATTAGGAGTATCGTTCGGCGTATCAGGATTCGTTTGATTACTATTCACACCGATAACTGCGTATCTTGAAAAGTGGTTTGTTTTGAAGGTAATCGTACCGTCTGGATTGACGATAGTTTCACATTCTTCATAGCTTCCGTCGGGCGCGATATAAACGACCACGATTTTGTCGCCGTCAAATTCTTGTTGGAGGGCAGGAAGGGTAATTTCCACCGTTCCGTCCGGTTGGATTTCTACGCCGTCAAGAAGAAGGGAAAGATCGTAACAAGCAAGCGGTTTCGCGTTTCCGTCCATCTGAAGTTCAATCTCGCCAAGCACTTCTTCGGGTACTTGCTCTTCGTCCACTTCCACCACGTCGAAAACCGTACCGAGCGGGATATACGCTTGGCTACCCGTAGGCACGTCGAGCGATACGCCCTTGTCTTCGTTTTCCACGTTTTCTACGCGAACAGCAATGCTTTCCGTTCTTTCGCTACCGCAATCTGAACAGGTGTAAGTTCTAATGCCTTCTTCACGCGTAGTCGCTTCCTTGGTTACAACGCCGTCATCCCAAGCATGCGGATTAGTTTGCGTTGCGTTACAATTCGATACGGTACAACCACGGGTATGCGTTTCGGCGTTATCGTCGTCCGTCCAAGCTCCCCAAATATGGTCGTGAGTATCAATTACTTCAAAGGCAAACTCGTCACGGAGTACACCGTGTAAAACGCGCGCGACGTTATCGTAAACACTCAAATAAATTCTCCACCAGTCTTCATAGAATCCTTTTTCGTAAGGGTATTCTACCATGTATTCGTCAAGATAGGTGTCAAAATTTATTTCGATATACCCTTCGTATTCCCCAGCGGCAAGCGCGCCAAGGTTGGCTTTCGTGAAGTCGTTGAAGGACATCTTTTCATACTCGGTTTCGCCCTTGAGACGGACGTAAACGTCCACGGAGTATTGATAATGGATAGGATTGCCATTCTCGTCACGGAAAGGATATTCCTTTGCTTTCAACGGGTTATGCACGCCCCATTCGTTGAGAAGGTTCCACATATCGTCAAGCGCGTTCCCGAATCCGTCCGTCACCTTGTAGGTGAGAACGACGTCTCTGCCGTTATCACTATTCGCCGTACCGGTAACTTCCAAAGCGCTGGGCTTGAAATCGAATTTATACGTCTCACCGTCTTCAATCGTAAATTTAGCGTACGATACATAGGGCGAGAAAGGAGTCATTTCATCTAAACCGTAGTAATACGCTTCGCCCGTTGCGTATTCAGGCAAAGTTTGCGTATAAACGGTGATAGGCGCAGAGTTCATAGTCACGTACTCAACCGAGCCGTCCGCAAAATACAGGGCGATATCTTTTCTGTAACCGTCAACGTATCCCGTGCAGTTCTCGAAATACTTCGACGCGTCTATCGTGAAGGATTTGAAGGAAGAATAATCCACTTCAAACGAGCAAGTCGCTTGCGCTACCGCGCGTTTTTCGTTATGAATAACGACGGCGCTTTCAAGCAATTCCCACTCTTCACTGCGGGATTCTGCGCTTGCGTTAATGGTGAAATCGTATTCGCCGTAAGGGATTTTTGTTCCCGATTCAAGTCCGCCGAGTCTAAATTGTTGCTCGCCTGCCTTGACGGTAATGGCAAAGTTTGCCGTATATTCGGTTTCGTCGCTTTCACCGTTCTTAACGACTATATCCACCTGTGAATATTCAGGTTGCGCGAAGGTATATCCGTTCGTGAACAACTCGTCCGTCACGGGAATAACGCCGTACGTAAGCTGGTCGTAACCCCAGAACACACCTACCAAGTTATCGCCGTTTTGAATGGTTTTGGGAATAGAATAAAAATATCTATCGTCGCGATAATCGTACACGGCGCTCTTCATCTCGCCGTCTTCTATATAATATACGTCATGGAAATATTCCATCGACTCGAATTCTTTATATTCTTGATCTTCGCCTGCGTACGCCAAGGTCTTGAATGTCGTCGAATACCAAACGTCATCGGGAAACAATTCCGGGAAGGACATGGAATCCCATTTAGGGAAATATTCCACTTCGTACTCGAGTACCGTCTCACCGAAGAAATCAAAGGATAAGCTAAACTCCCAGTCAGTACTCTCCCATTCTTGAATTACCGTACTCTTATCCCCTTTCTTGTAAACTTTTGCGTCGTAGAGCATGGAGAAATCACCCCAACCAAAGGTGTAGGGATAGTCGGTATCGTCCACCGTTACGATTACGCTTTGCGGTAAATAGTCCATAGATTCCGCGCGACCGGGGATAACGTAGCCGTTAGCGTGTTCAGCGTAAACCTTGTACGCCATTAAGTCGTCGTAGCCGTAAACTTCTTTCTTGTATTCGTCTCTAATTGCAAACTTACCTTCAAAATCGGTAATCGCGAAATCATAGGTGGTGTTTTGCGTAATCGTCGTCGCTTTCGCGATATCAACCCAAAGCCCGCCCGAAGTATCGTCGGAATAATATCTGTTATGGTCTTCAAGCCAAATTGCGGTTGCAACGCTATACGTACCGGGCGTTACTCTAACCGTTTTCGTTGGATCGACGTAGCCCGTCGTGAGCATATTGACAGATTCCGTTTCGTTGGGTTTACCAAGCGCAACGACGTAACCAAGCGCCTTTTCGTACGTTTCACTTCTTGCGGTAACGTCAAGCTCTACGGAGTTCGTTATTTCGTCCGCAAAACTAATCTCCGTAAGCGTTTCCGTTACGGTTACAGACTTATTCAAGATATAGCCCGCGTTACTGGTAATCCAAAGCTTGAACTCGCCAGTCGTGGCGTTTATGCTAAACGCGCCGTTCTCGTCCGTTGTACCCATAAACGCAAAGCCGTACGGCGTTTCCGCGTACACGGGCGCGTTCGTAAGCGTTTGCGTACCGTTCGTTGCCGTCAAGGAAATGGTGTTCAAGATCTCGCTTCCGTCAAAAATCTGTTCGTTTTCCTTGTTCGCGCTCACACGGAAAAGATTATTGTCTTTTGCGTAAAAAAGCTCGGCGGTTTCCCCTTCATAAACTTTGTGGGGTAAGAATAGCGTACCTTCAGGGGAATACCCAAGTTTAAGGGCCCCTTTCGTAGCGCGGTACATAAACACGTACCACGTATGTACTACGCTTTCGCCTTCACCCCAACCAGGTTCTTCAGTCAAGGGATTTCCTTCCTTATCCAAAAAACGAATGGTCGAACCGGGCACGGTAAAATCATAGATAATTTCTTGATTTTGCTCTTCGTCGCCAGGCTCGGATACGTCCGCAAATACTGCCGTCGGGAATATACCAACGAACATTGCCAGCATCATTATTAAGGACAGTATCGCAATTAAGCATTTCTTTTTCGTTCTCATAAGTCTATGCTCCTTTTTTAATGTATCCTTATTTTACCATATTATTATAGAGAAATCAAGGCTTTAACAAAAAAAAGTCAAATGATAAATTTAGCCACGAAAAAAGCCCTGTAAAATAGAACTCCTAGCCTGACGCTCGCAGGCTCGCTATTCCGTCGTGCTTACGCACTCCTTACGGTTCCTACGGAACCTTGGCGGAGTTCGAATCGCAGGGACCACGAAAAAAGCCCTGTGGCAATGCCACGGGCTTTTTTGTGCTGCACCGTAATTATGTCGAAACGCTCACGCGTTCGCTATGATAAAAACCGATGATTTTTGGCTAAAATCGTCGGTTTTTGTGTGTTTTTTGTTGATTTTTCAACGTCAGTCAAAACCGCATTTTAACGAACTATATCGAACCCACGTCCGTAAAAGTGGCGTTTTTTACCCGTCAATATTCAATCTGCACTTGAAATTGTATAACTCAAGTCGGATCGTAGCCATG
>JAZQZK010000085.1:0-6092 GCA_045634025.1 Candidatus Scatosoma sp. | reverse complement strand
CCTTTACGGCAAGCGCACCGACAGGCGAAAACATCTTCTCCGCAAGCGCAAGCGCGCCTTTTCCGCTCACACGCATAATAGCGACCCCGCCTCTTCCACGCGGTGTTGCGATTGCCGAAATAATATCTTCCATTGCCGTTCCTCCTAATTAGGTATAAAAAAAGTTTATATCTAGACTATTATAACACAACTCCCCTACGCCTGTAAACCGTTTCCGTCGTCTTTTTTATAAAAAAAGACGGAAAATATAATTTACACTTATTTTTTCCGTCGATATTTTATTTAGTTTTTTCCGCTTTATCGATCCCGTTTTTAGAAAAACTCGTCGTCGGATTTTTCTTGGTTTGAAGTCGAATTATTAGACGAGTTCGAAGAATAATCGTTGATGTCTTCAAACGGGTCCTGATCGGGCGTAGCAAACTCTTCAAACGGGTTTTCGTTTTGGGTTGATCCGTTCGGAGTTTGTCCGCGAGTTCCGTAAGGGTTAGAGTATGGATTGCCATACCGCGCGTTTCTTCTCATATACTCTTCGTATCTTGCGCGTTTGTACTCGTCGTAGTCAACCGACTTGTTGTTGCGAATGATGAATATAATCACGTAGCGAGAGATAGGAACGAAAAGTTGGAGCATGGACAAAACCATATAATTTTTCGCGGTGTAGCGTTTGAGCAAGGAAATCATCAAAACGAAGAGTAAAATCTCGTAAGCCAAGCCGAACAGGGAACTGAGAAAATTCCCCCAAACGTTATAGAACGAGTAAACCGCCGCGCCGAACGAATCGAGTCCTACCCAAAAAATTTCGCCAGTTGCTCTATTAAAACTGATACAATCCGCGTATTTCGTGAACAAAATACCTTCCGAAACTACAAGCGCAATACTCGTTATAAAGAACGCGATTAATGCAATCATCGCGTACATGCCCCCACGCTTCATCTTATGACCAAAGATTTCGCAGTCGCCTGCGAGCTTGTCAATGAGCAATAAATTCGCAAACGGGACGAAGGCAAGGAAAGGTTTTTTTAAGCCCTTTTTCTTTGCCATCGCAAAGAGTCCAAAGCCTTGCAATATAAAAAATCCAAGCCATACTAAAAGAGCAATAGCAAGCATTCCAAGTATGCTTTTAAGCGAAATGCTCTCCACGCCGTTTATAAATAGATTAACGTAGGAAAGGGAGGTATAAAAACTATAAATTTCCATAATTTCTCCAAAAAATTGACTATATTTATTCGCCGTCAAAGGACAACTTATCGCCGTAATCGACTTCTAAAAGCGTTAAGCCTTTGGCGGGCATGGTCTTGCCGAGAAGACCGCGTTCACCCGTTTCAAAAGCGGTCGACAGGCTTTCCACCGTACGTTTTCCGTTTGCAAGGTCGAAAAGTTCGCCCACCATCGTACGCACCATGTTATATAAAAAGCCGTTGCCCGTCACGTAGATTTTCAAATCACGGCTACCATACGAAAGCCCTTCTTCAAAACGGATTTCGTACACCGTTCGAACCGTAGTCTTCACAGACGAACCCGACGCGCAAAACGCCTTGAAATCATGCTCGCCAACCATAAGCTTTGCATGGTCCTGCAAAATCGCTACCGAAGGCAATTTATCCACGCGGACCGCATAGCGGTCTTTGAGTGGCATTTCTCTAAAAGACTCGTACATGGTATAGACGTACGTCTTTCTTTTCGCGCTTCTATTACTATCAAACCCGTCGTTTCCCATCGCGCCTGCAACCGCGCGAACGTCGCTAGGCAAATACTTATTCAAGCAATCGGGCAAACGCTCGGGCGGAATGGTCATGGTATCGCTATCGAAATGGCAAACCTGCCCTGCCGCATGCACCCCTGCGTCCGTTCTACCGCTTGCCGTAACGCGAACGCTCTCACCGAGCGCGCGTTCTATCGTTTCTTCTAAAACCTGCTGTACGCTCATCGCATTTTTTTGTCTTTGCCAACCAGCGTAAGCAGTACCATCATAGGCTATTTTTAATACAAATCTCATACCTGCCCCCTTCAAATTACCGCCGGAAAGTAGGATTTTAAGAAAACCACCCCGACTATCAACGCTATTAAAAGCAAGCAAGCGACTAAATCTCGCCAAGTAAACGTTAGTTTTTTATACTTCGTGCGGTTGGTACTCCCCGAATAACAACGCGCGTCCATAGCGTCGCCAAGCTCGTCCGCTCTCCTAAACGCGCTCACGAGCAAGGGGATAAGGATAGGCACTACCGCCTTTACGCGCTGAGTGAGTTTACCGTTTTCAAAATCGGCGCCACGCGCTTTTTGAGCGTTCATAATACGCGACGTTTCGTCCGTGAGAATGGGGATAAACCGCAATGCAATCGACATGACGAGCGCAAGTTCGCGCACGGGGAATTTTATCCATTTCAAAGGCGTAAGCAAACTTTCCAAACCGTCCGTCAAGGAAACGGGCGTGGTCGTAAGCGTTAAAAGCGAAGATGCAAGCACTAATAAGAAGAGCCTAACCGCCAAAAACGCGGTCGCGTATAAACCTTCTTTGGTGAGTTTTACAAAGCCCCATTCTACGATGATTTCGCCGTCCTTTTGGAAGAATAAGTTCAAAATTGCCGTAAAGATAAGTAAAACCAAGACGGCTTTCACCGATTTCAAAAGACTCTTGAACGGAATTTTTGAGAAGCACGCGACTAACGTGAACACGAGCGCGCACGCGCCAAGCGCGTAGAAATTGTTAGAAAGGAATATTGTGACGATAAACCCGATTAAAAACAAAATCTTCGTTCTTGGGTCGCATTTATGCGTAAAGGAAGATGCGGGATAGTATTGTCCAAAAGCAACGTCAGCCATTTTCACGCCCCCCTTCCTGCATTTTATAAGCGTTAGCCAAGGCCTTCGCAAACCCACGCACCGTGAGCGGAGTTTTTAATTGTACGCCGAGTTTGTTCAGTTCATCAAGTACTTGCGCCGTGAAGGGAAGCCCCAACCCTGCGTTTTCAAGTTCTTCCACCGCGCTGAATAATTCCTGCGTTTTTGCTTCAAGAAGCGCCTTTCCGTCGGAGAATACCGCCACGCGATCGCAATTTTCCGCAATCTCGTCCATACCGTGAGAGACCACGATAACCGTTTTACACCAACTACTTTTAAGGTCGTGCAAGAGCGACATAATCTCTTCTTTCCCGCGCGGATCTAACCCTGCCGCAGGCTCGTCAAGCACCAAAATTTCGGGCTTGGTTACGATGACGCCTGCAATAGCAACCCTGCGTTTTTGTCCACCCGAAAGGTCGAACGGAGAAACGTCTTTTACGCTTTGATAGTCCAAGCCTACCTTCTCAATCGCTTCGCGAACGAAAATTTCCACTTCTTGTTCCGACAAATTCGGCTTAAAATTCCTTAACCCGAACGCAACGTCTTCAAACACAGTTGCCGCAAACAACTGTTGCTCGGGGTACTGAAATACCATACCAACCTTTGCGCGTAATGCGTTAAAGTCGGTGTTTTTATCCGTCAAATCAAAACCGCCTACATTCAAAACAATTTGCGAGTTTTGACCCTTTTTAGGCTTATATTTCTTTTGCGCCGTGGGGAGTTTGATAAGTCCGTTCAAGTGTTGTACGAAGGTGGACTTGCCACTACCCGTATGACCGATAATCCCAAAGAACGAGCCTGAAGGAACTTCTAAATCCACTCCCTTCAAAGCGTGTGTTTCAAAGGGCGAGCTTTGATTATACGCGTACGACAAACCCTTACAAATAATCTCTCCACCCGCTTGGCTTTCCTTGACTTCCGTATCAGGCAAATCTTCATTCAACGCGTACCTGCCCCCACTCTTTAAGAGATTTTTAAGCGAAGTAGCAAGTTCTTTTGCGCTCAAGCAATCGGGAACGCAAACGCCTTCCTTTCTTAAAGCGCGACTTGCTCGAATAGAGATAGGAAGCTTCAAGCCGTACTTTTCGACGTCGCCGTCGAGCAATACGTCTTTGGGCGCGCCCTGTTTTACGATTTTGCCGTGGTCCATAACGATAGCCCTATCAGCAAGCATTGCCTCTTCAGGGAAATGCGTTATGAGAAGTACGGTAATTTTTTCTTCTTTATTTAAGCGTAAAACGACGTCCATGACTTCTTTCCTGCCACGCGGGTCAAGCATTGCCGTCGATTCGTCTAAAATCATTACGCGGGGTTTTAAGGCGAGTACGCCTGCAATCGCGATGCGTTGTTTCTGTCCACCCGAAAGCCGAGTCGGCATAGACGCTTTGAATTTTTCCATTCCCACAGCTGAGACCGCGAAATCAATTCTACGGCCGATTTCTTCACGCGCGATACCGACGTTTTCAGGACCGAACGCCTCGTCGTCTTCGACGATGGAAGCGACCATTTGATTGTCGGGGTTTTGGAAGACGATCCCGACCGTTTTTCGAATTTCAAACAAGTTCTCTTCGCTCGTTTGCATGCCAAAAACACGGATCGCCCCGCTCGTCGGCGAGAGCAGTCCGTTCACGACCCTTGCAAGCGTGGATTTTCCGCTTCCGTTATGGCCTAAAACGGCAACGAACTCCCCTTCTTCGACGGAAAAATCTATCCCGTCGAGCGCGAAAGAGCGACGAGCGTCCTTTTCACTATAAAACGGCTCGTCCGACACCTGCTCGTAGGAAAAATGTACTTTTTCGAACTTGATTGCTTCCAATTTACACTCCAAAAAACCGTCGATTTGGATTTTTTACACGCAAACCACGGCTTTTTACTTTTCTTCTATATCATTATAACAAATTTTACCTGTTATTACAATGAAAATCAGGTGAAATTCCTTTACTTTTCTATAAATTTTTATCCTTTTACCTTTCACAATACGTTTTTTTCGAAGTTCTTACTAACAACGCTAAAGTTTTTAACAAAAAAATCCGCTAAAAAACCCGAAAAACAGCTTGCAAAATCAATAATTCAATGCTAAAATTAGTATAGGAATACCTTTAGGAGTTATTTATGGACGAGTTTAGCGTACTTTGGATAATTTTAGGAGTAGTTATTTTTATCGGATTGCTCGTTTTGGGCGCTTCCTATTACTGCTTTTACCGTATTTTTTATTCAGACAGGAAAAGACAAAAACAGGAAGAATACCCCCTTCCGCCCGAAGAAGTTTATATCCCCTATCACGAAAAAATGATAGAATGGATTGATAAAACCCGCGAAATCCCGCATAGAGACGTGAAAATTACCACCTTTGACGGACTGACCCTTCGCGGTAAATACTATGAATACGCGCCGAACGCGCCTATCGAGCTCATGCTCCACGGCTATCGCGGTACGCACGAACGCGACCTTGCGGCAGGCGTTCTTCGAGCCTTTGAGTACGGAAAAAGTGTACTTTTATTCGACCATAGGGGTAGTGGTAACAGCGACGGGAACGTCATTACCTTTGGCATTAACGAGAGCAGGGATTGCAAACTTTGGATAGACTATATCCTTAAAAACATCAACCCCGACGCAAAAATTATCCTAACGGGGATTTCCATGGGCGCGGCGACCGTACTCATTTGCGCGTCGCAAGAACTCCCGAAAAACGTTATCGGCGTACTCGCCGACTGCGGTTTTACTTCGGCAAAGGACGTTATTCAGTCGGTTATGAAAGATATGGGCTTTTCTCCAAAGCTTTTTTATCCGTTCGCAAAGCTTGGCGCAAAACTGTTTGGAAAATTCGACGTGGAAGAGTTTTCCGCTATCGAAAGCATGAAAAATTGCCGTTTGCCCGTGCTCTTTATTCACGGCGACAATGATTATTACGTTCACTTTGATATGAGCAGACAAAACTACGAAGCCTGCTCGCACGAATACAAGAAATTAGTCTTTATCAAAGGCGCAGGTCACGGCTTAGCCTATCCCGTAGCCCCTAAACTCTACGTAGAAACCTTGAAAGAATTCTTTGATCCCTTGCTTGAAGAATAACCCTTAAAAACTCGTTCAACGCATACCTGCCCCCGTCGTTTGACGGGGGCAGGTGTTGTTTATTGTAATATATTACCTCTCTCTCATTTTAAGAGAAAGCCCACCTTTTTCAAAAACAAGCAAAACAAGGCGAAGCGAAGGAGCGTACAAGAAGTACGTGACCGAGCGACAACGAAGTATTG
>JAZQZK010000084.1:0-3037 GCA_045634025.1 Candidatus Scatosoma sp. | reverse complement strand
TAACGGCTCACCAACAGACGCAAATGAAATACCTGTGTCTATCTTAGAAAGAAAGGACGCAAGCATACCCACTACACCTGCGGATATGGTTACGAGCGGTGATTTTTTGAGTTTGTAACCCATACCGAGCGCAATCCCTGCGCCCATAAGGAATTTCGCGAACTGACCGATAATTTTAAGATAATCGGCCATCGAACCACTAAACAGCTTACCTATATTTTCGATAATCGTACCGATAATTAGCGTCGCGAACAATCCAACCGCCATACCTGAAAGTCCGTCAATGAATACGTACTTCAAAAAATCTTTAACGGCTTGTACGCTGATTATCGCCTTATTTTTAAGAGCGTCATCAACGCAATCGTTTTCAACCTGCATTTCAAAGGGGTTGCCCTTGTTTTTATCCACGAGTTTACTCATTGTTCTTCTCCTTGTTTATCTTAAGCTTATTATAAAACTTTTTATTAGAAATTGCAAGATTTTGAGAAAAAATTTCGGCAATCTTCAAAAAAGTTCGTTTTTAACACTTTATAATAAAAAAAGAACAACTCCCGTTTTTCGAGAGTCATTCCATTTTCCTTAGCCGCTTACGCAAGCGAGGTTCGTAGCTATTCTACGCTTATTTTCTTTGGAAACTGTCGCAGCAGGTACAGCTTTCCGCGTCGCAAGAACAGGTGTTGCCGACGTGGATTCTTGCAAGCGTACAATAGTCGCCCGAACGGTTGAATTTACATTCGGTTACGTTACAACCAATACTCGTGTTTACTTCTTTTTCATTCATCATAATTTTTATTCCTCCTTATAAATTATGTATAAGGAGTATGTGTAAGTCCGTATAATTTTATTGACATTTTTTTTAATTTACTGTAAAATAGTACTATAAATAATTTTTTCGGAGGTTTATTATGAAAGTTATTTTGAAAGCTGACGTAAAAGGCACGGGTAAAAAAGGCGATATCGTTGAAGTTTCCGACGGCTACGGGAAAAATTTCCTTGTGAAAAAGGGCTTGGCGGAAATCGCTACTTCGTCTGGTATCAACGTCCTTAATCAGAAAAAAGCCGCTCCTGAATTCCATAAGGCGGAAGAAATTAAAGCGATGAAAGAGCTTGCTGGTAAGCTCAACGGTCAAACGGTCGTTGTTAAAATCAAGGTCGGAGAAAACGGTAAGGTGTTCGGTTGCGTGACTTCGCAAAACGCCGCCGCTGCCTTGAAAGAAAAGGGCTTTGATATCGACAAGAAGAAAATCCGTATGGAATCCGTTAAGGCGCTTGGCGTCGTTGACGCGGAAATCCGCTTAATGGAAAACATTTCCGCAAAAATCAAGGTATCCGTTGAGGCAATGTAATGGAACCAGAAACTAACTTCCAACAAGAATCCACGAACACGGAAGAAAGGTCTGGCTATCCCCTACCGAAGAAGATTACAAAAACGGAAATTCAGGAAGAAACTTTGCGGCATAAACCGTCCCATAACATTAAGGCGGCTTTGTTTATTTTCGCCTCCTCCCTGCTCGTTGCCTTCGCGGCGCATTGCTTGATTGAACCAAACGAGTTCACAATCGGTGGGATTGCAGGTATCGCGATTATGACTTCGTACGCAACCAACCAAACCGTACCGCAAAGCTTGATTATTTTTTGCTTAAATATGCCTTTGCTTATACTCGGTTATTTCTTCCTTAAAAAACGCTTTACCTTTTTAACGATTGCAAATATACTCTTGCAAACGCTTTGGCTCTTTATCTTAGAGCAAACCGATTTCCCTACCATTAAATTCCTTGACGATGGTACGAGGATTTTCGCGGCAGTCGGTGCGGGTATTTGTATCGGCTCGTCCGTTGCTTTGGCTTTGAAGGCAGGCGGAAGTACGGGCGGTATCGACACCCTTGCGGTGCTTGTGCAAAAGAAAATCCCTGCAGGCTCGATTGCGCAGATGATTTTCTGGTTCAACACCGTGATTATCGGTTCATCCTTCTTCGTCTTCAGAAAAGAAGGCGCGGACCTTGCGGTAAGTTTACTCCCCGTTCTTCTTTCCTTATTCGAAGCGTATATCGAAAGCAAGGCGAACGACTCCATCACTAACGGATTCCAGTCTGCCGTGGAGTTTAGAGTGGTTACTTCCAAACCCGATGAAATGTCTTTTGCGCTTATGACGAACTTGTCGCGTGGCGTAACCGCCGTTCCTGCGAAAGGCATGTACTCAAAGGAAGGCAAAGGCTTGCTCATGTGCGTAGTTTCAAGACGACAGATAAACGCGTTTAAGAGAATTATTCAACAAATCGACCCCGATTGTTTTGCAGTTCTTACAAACGTTTCGCAGGTTGTTGGCTTGGGTTTCCATCAAAGCGGAAATTAACTGATTTTTTTAGAATATTCCTACCTTTTAAAGGGGTTTTGGCTTCCAAATGGTCGTCAAACCCCTTTTTTTGCAAAAAATCCTTTATTTTCAAGGGTTTTAGCAAATTTTTTTTGTTCAAACTATTGACTTTTCATTTATAATGGGTTATAATGGTATTACCGAGAAACAAAAGCAAACCTTTTGTTTTCAGGAATTTTATTAAAAAAGGGGATTTTTCTCATGAACAAAGGTGAATTGATTAAGGCAATGGCTGCAAAAGCCGGTTTTTCCAACAAGGACGCTGCTACCGCGTACGAAGCTTTCGTTGACGTTATTACTGAAGCTTTGAAAGCTGGTGACAAAGTTCAACTCGCAGGTTTTGGCTCTTTCGAAGTTAAAGACGTTCCTGCAAAAGTAGGTATCAACCCTCAAACCAAAGAAAAGGTTGACAGCGCTGCTTGCAAGAAACCCGTTATGAAATTCGGTAGCGCTTACAAAGCTAACTTCAACTAATTAAAACAACAAAAAAAAAGAACGGCTCGTCCGTTCTTTTTTATTGCCTTTTTACTCCCCTATCCAAAACTTGGCAAAGTCAAGCATAACTATACGAAGTATATCATAACTCATAACTTGCCCTTAAGAGCAATTAAAAACTTAGCGCGAAACTCCGTTCGGAGTATCGCGCTATTAAGCATGAGCTTT
>JAZQZK010000083.1:0-2519 GCA_045634025.1 Candidatus Scatosoma sp. | reverse complement strand
AACTTCGGTGTACGTTGCGCCCTTCATGAGCATATTGACTTCTTCGGTGTAGATGGTTTCCTTTTCCACAAGCACGCGCGACATATTATCTAAAATAGCGCGGTTTTCTTGCAAGAGTTTGGTCGCTCTTTCGTGCGCCGTTTCGATAAGCGTACGGATTTCCTCGTCAATCGTAGCCGCCGTCTTATCCGAATAACTCGAGGAGTTGTGGCCGTATTCCATACCCACGAACACGGGTTGGTCGGAATCGTAAGCAACAAGCCCGAGCTTTGCGCTCATACCCCATTGCGTTACCATTCTTCTTGCGAGCGACGATACGTGTTGTAAATCGGCGCTTGCGCCCGTCGTTACGTCTTGGATAACGAGTTCTTCCGCAACTCTGCCACCAAGCGACATGCAAATATTATCTATAAGCTTGTTATACGAAACGTCGTTGTCGTCCGTTTCAGGTCTGGTCATAGTATAGCCCGCCGCTCTGCCACGGGGGATAATCGAAACTTCGTGGACGGGGTCACAATGCTTACAAAGACAAGCTAGTACCGCGTGACCTGCTTCGTGGTAAGCAGTACAACGCTTATCCGATTCGGTTACGACGCGACTCTTCTTTTGAGGTCCCATAAGCACTTTATTGATACCGTCGTAAAGCTCAAGGTTGCCGATGAATTTCTTACCTGCTCTCGCAGCAAGGATAGCCGCTTCGTTGAGAAGGTTAGCAAGTTCCGCGCCGGAGAACCCTGCCGTGATACGCGCAACCGTCTTGAAATTGACGTCGGGCGCCATAGGCTTATTTCTTGCGTGGACCTTCAAAATTTGTTCACGACCCTTTACGTCGGGAAGGTTGACTTGGATTTGTCTATCGAAACGACCGGGACGAAGAAGCGCGGGGTCAAGGATATCCACGCGGTTTGTCGCCGCCATAACGATAATGCCTTCGTTGGTTTCAAAGCCGTCCATTTGGACGAGGATTTGGTTCAAGGTTTGTTCTCTTTCGTCGTGACCGCCACCAAGGCCTGCGCCACGTCTTCTACCCACCGCGTCGATTTCGTCAACGAAAATGATACAGGGTTGGTTCTTCTTCGCCACTTCGAACAAATCACGAACACGGCTTGCGCCCACGCCTACGTACATTTCTACGAAGTCGGAACCGGATACGGAGAAGAAGGGTACGCCCGCTTCGCCTGCTACCGCTTTTGCAAACAACGTTTTACCCGTACCCGGAGGGCCTACGAGCAATACGCCACGGGGAATACGCGCGCCAAGGTCGGAGAACTTTTTAGGGTTCTTCAAGAACTCAACGACTTCTTGGAGTTCTTCCTTTTCTTCTTCCGCGCCCGCAACGTCCGCAAAACGCACCTTTAAGTTGTTTTGCATTTGCGCTTTGGACTTGCCAATGTTCATCGCCTTGGTGTTACCGCCCATGGACGAACGCATGATGAAGTAGAAAATAACCGCTACGAGCACTACGCTAATAAGCGGGAAAATGCTCGACCAAATGCTACCTGCGTTAGGGTCGGTAAAGCTGAAATCAACGGACGCGCCAAGTCCAAGGCTAGCGAGTAAGCTAAGCATATCCGACATCGAGTACACGCTCGGCGCAATCGTCGTATAAACGTTCGTAACCACGCCGTCGTTCTTTACAAAGCCCTTCCATTCATACGCGTCAACGTAAACTTCGGTGATTTGTCCGCTTGCGAGTTTTTCCATGAACTTGGTCCACGTAAGCGTTTCCGTCGGATTCATAATATCCGTGAATAAAATCCCGACGATGATTACGGCAACAACCGCAAACACCACCCAGAGTATTGATTTAGATCTCTTATTCAATGTTTTGCTCCTTCTTAATATCCTTTTGGATATTACGTTCTATCGGCTAATTTGTTTTAGCCTTTGCTTTTAACTTCCTTATTTTACCATAAAACCTAGCATTTTTCAAGCACTTTCGCAATCGTTTTTCAAATATTTAGCAAACAATCACAATTTTACCATAAACACTCGCGTCGAATTATGCCGAAAGCAAATAATTCCGTTATTTTTTTATACCCCTATCCGCCCTTTTCTAAACAATTTTTGGACGGCAAACCTGCAATAATTTTTAACAAAAAAATCGGATTTTTCCCCTATATTCAATATGCCAAATTTCCCAAAAAAGCATACTCTAATTTTTACGAAAAATACCCTCGGAACAACCTTAAACACCCCTTCAAAAATCCGTTTTTTGCGAACAAAAATTCACTTATAGAAAATTTTTATAGCTCAAAAAAACGCTTATGTGAAAAATGTGGAAAACTATCATTTTTTCACCCCTTTTTTCGTGGATAACTCTCAAAAATACAAGAAATATACATTTATAACCCCACGCTTAAAAGACCTGTTTTTATAGGAATTGTGGATAAATAGGGGTTTTCCACACCGATTTTTACGAAATTGTGGATAAAAATTTGAGTCTTTCCACAAAATAGTAAAATTTTCCGTAAAATTACAGTTTTTATCCGAGAAAATTGTGGAAAATGTGGATAACT
>JAZQZK010000082.1:0-4301 GCA_045634025.1 Candidatus Scatosoma sp. | reverse complement strand
TTCCGCCACCAGTGGTCGTGTACGAATCCAAGTTTACCGTGCACTCTTCTATAGCCCCGATGTTATACATGAATTGCGCAAAGAACGCATACGCTACAACAGCAGCACCAACGTCCGTTCTATCAATGTGAACAGGGTCGTCATAGAGTTTCAAGAAATCAACCTTTAATTCTTCGGTGAAATAGTAAACGGGAGTACCTACCGTGATTACCATGGAGTGAGGGCCATTAGGCGTGCCGTCGTTATTGTAAAGGGTAGTCTTAACGTTGTTAAGGAGCGCGTTATAACGAGCATACGCGGTAGTTTCACCATCAGCAAGCTCTACGGATTGCTCGTACATAGCCAAAGAGTCTGCGCTTGCTTCTACTTTTGCGTCTTTTTGGTAAGGGCTAAGCCAGGAAACGACGTAACCGATTTCTGCATTAGGAAGCTTGGTTTGAATGTGGTTTACAACCGTATTACGCTCAGTTTCGTAAATGCCTTCCATAATAGGATCCCAAGGGCCAAGTTGTAAGAAGACGTAATCCCATTCTTTCTGCGCTAATATGTAGTTCAAGGTCTTTTGTTTTTCAGTTCTGTAAGCGCCGTTGTCGCTAGGTTCGCTAATAAAGTATTCCCAGCTAGTAACGCTTTCATCGAGGTTGTTAACTTGATCCTCCATCTTAGTGCCGCTTATTTTAGCGAAACCGAACGTATAGTTGGTTACGCCTTGCGCGATTGCTGCTTGAGGAACAGCCCAGAACGTATCTCTCGAATGGCTATTACCTACAAGCAAAATCTTCTTACTGCTAGTCGTTTCGCCTTCGCCAGTGTCGTCATCCGCAGGAGGATCACCAGGAACAGTCCAAGGATTCTTCAACATGAAGTTGATAGCTTCTATAATATTACTCTTAGGCGCGTTGTCTTGTTGCGTTAAGTCGAACGTTTTAGAAACAGTACCGTCAACGCTCATTACGTTGTACGTGTCCATTTTTACCGTCCAGGTGTCTATGTTGTCTATAGCCCCGATGTTATACATGAATTGCGTATAGAACGAGTATGCCGCAAGAACACCACCAACGTAATCCTTTCTAATGTGAACTTTTGAATCATCACCATAGAGGTGGTTAACAGGACGGCCTAATACTTCGGTGAAATAGTAAACGGGAGTACCTACCGTGAGCACCATAGAGTGAGGACCGTTAGGCGTTACGCCGTCTTCATTGTAAAGAGAGGTCTTAACGTTGTTAAGGAGCGCTTCATAACGGTAATACGCGTCTTTCTTACCATCAGCAAGAGCTACGGATGCGTTGTAGATATTCTTATAGTCTGCGCTCAAGGCGTCAGCATATTCGTAAGGGCTGAGCCAGGAAACGGAATAACCGATTCTTGCCGTAGGACATTTCTTATGAGCGTAGTCTACAACAATTTCACGGGCATCTGCGTAAACACCTTTAACAACAGGATCCCAAGGTCCAAGTTGTATGAAGACGTAGTCCCATTCTTGATCAGTTAATGCCTCGCCAAGGGATTTATTTTCTTCTTGTCTGTAAATGCCGTTGTCGCTAGGTTCGCTGATAAAGTAGTTATACGTAGCGCTGTCTGCATTGATATTATCAACATAGGTTGTCATGTTGGTGCCGCCTTGCTTAGCGAGACCGAACGTGTAGTTAGTTACACCTTGCGCTCTTGCTACTTGAGGAACACCCCAGAACGTATCTTGCGAATGACTGTTACCGATAAGCAAGATCTTCAAATCATCTTCAGGATTTACAGGAGTATCAATCCAAGGAATTTCTTCATCTTCAGGATTTACAGGTTGTAATGCAGCGCGTTCTAACCAGGTAAGCGTACCGTCTTCTGCAACCGACCACAAACCAGTGTCTGCGAGCGCTTTATAAGCGTCGTTGTCCTTTTGCGCCGCATACATATCAGCAAGGCTCGTGTAGAGATAAGCGCCTTCCGCTTTCGTCATCACGTAACCGTCCCAAGCTTTCGCTTCGCTGTTCGCGCCCCAAACGAAATAACCTTCGGTTGCAGGCGTTTCGCCAGAAGCCGCTACGTACGTGGTATGCGATAAGCCGAGAGGGAACGCTTGATCCGTTTTTTCTTCCGTGGGGTTGGTTATTGCGCCTCTTACCTTGTTAGGGGTTACGCAATAAACGTTTTCGTAGGTATACGAAGTAGTTGCGTCAGATATCGTCAATGCAGCGCCCGCAGAGGTTTTTCCAGCGCTAGATTGGTTACTATCTTTAGTCAACTGGAAGTCGATAACGACGTTCTTAATCTTAGTATTGTTATACGCAGCGTATGCTAAAGGAGCAGATTTCTTTACACGGAAACCAGGGTTGTTGGTTGCGTCATCTTTATTATATGCGTTCGTTTGAATATATACGTTTTCAATCGTTGCATTGATAAGATATTTCCCTAAAGCGTGCATATCGCCATTGAATTCGCCAGCTTTCAAGTTCGTAATAGCGAGATTCTTTACCGTACCGCCGTTTACAATACCGAACAAGCCTTCGCGTACGGAACCTTGGGTCATACCATCAATCGTATAGCCCATACCGTTGAACGTACCTCTTAAACCGATGGTTTTGCCTGCGTATTCAGTGTAATCTCTCCAATCAGCAGTGTTGAAGGTACCGTCGTAGTTTTTACTACCGTGGACGTAACCGCTTGCATCGATATTGTTGCCAAGTACGTAATAACCGTCGTAGTAATATTGACCCTTCCTGACAAGCGTATTTGGCTTTTCAGCATCTTCGGACGTAGGAACGCCTTTTGCATGGAACATAGCCAAATCGGAAGCCTTAGTAAAGATTTTCGTTGCGAAAATCAAAGGATGGGTGTGAATTTCACCATCCACCGTGAATACCGTAGCGTAGTGTTCGCCCGCGGGAGCATCCGCTATGTCCGTAAGCGTAAGCGTGTTCGATGCATAAGTGAAAGGAACGTTTGTAGCGCCAATGTATACTGCGTCAACTATGCTTTCTACCGCGAAATCGTTAATTGTAACGCTCTTTATAGAGGAGCTTAAATCAACAACGCTAGAATCTAAGCCGCCGCCGCTAACGTCGGGAACGTATCTTCCTTTTTCTGTGCCAGCTCTGTAATAAGAAACTGCAACTTTTTCTTTGGCTTCTCTTTCAGCTTTCTGTTCGTCTGTTTCGCCTTCAACTGCAGTTCTATATACGTCAAGCTTGCCCGAAAGTTCTGCCGAGATAGCAATCGATCTTGCGGAACGGGAGGTATCACATTCGCTGATATCAGCGTAATAATAAGTTCCGTCAACGTTTACGTATGCGCGAGCAGTAAGATCTAACGCGTACGCTGCGCCTAAGTTTGCAGAAAGTTCGCGATAGCTGACTACCGAATAATATCTTGCGGCTGCCTTGTCTGCAACTATTTCGCCTGGCTTGAAAGCAAGGTCTAAAACTCTTACTTCTTTCGTGTCGTGCGTTAAGTCGCCCGTTAAAGCTTTCGTGGGCGCAACGATCACGCCGAATTGAGCCTCATTGCCTTCTGCGAGAGTTTCATGCTTCGTTACGGTCGTCTCCCAACGGATGCCTTGGAATTCGTCAGACAAACAGATGGCTGCGCCTTCCGTCATCGTGAGAGCTTTCGAATAATCAGTCGCTGCGTTTGCAGTTGCGCTAGATTTCAAACCGAACACACCTGCGCCAAAGAAAGCGAGCGCTGCTATGGTTAAGCTAATAATTTTCCTTTTTATTTTTTTCATTTTCTAACCTCTTTTCTTGTTTTTAAGAATGTAGTCTTTTGGTTCGTTTGCACGGCTTAGTTGCCAGTGCCTCCACCAAAGCCAGCAGTCAACCATTCTTCGATGAAAGTTCCCCAGACGTAGGAATTTTCATCTACTATACCACTTTCTACAGTGGGACTTTCGGTTAATACGTCTTCACTGGAGAAGGCTAGTACCTGTATAAAGAGCGACGTGTATTCCTTCTTCGCCATTAAAATACCTCCTAAATATAATCATAGCAATACCATTATACCACTATAAAAACGTTATGTCAACGCAAAATGCCAAGTTTTTTAAAAAATGTTAAAAATACCCTAACTTTTCCAACCCTTTCTTCTAAGAAGAAACCGCCATGGACTAAAATCCACAGCGGTTTTTTTTGTTTTAGCTATTTAGTTGTTGCTTAGATTAGGAAAGATGCGTCCAAGTGTTGTTCTTCGCCCAGTTTGCCGATTGAAGAATAAGCGTTTTCCACTCGTCCGTGATAGTAAGATCTGCGCTATCATCTTGTCTTCTTATAGCAGCCAAAAGCGTATCCAACTTAATTTCCGTAAGTTCA
>JAZQZK010000081.1:0-4177 GCA_045634025.1 Candidatus Scatosoma sp. | reverse complement strand
GCAAAGAAAGGAGCCTGCCAAGTCCTCTTACTTCGCGTTTAGCGGTGACCAAACTGAAGATAAAATTCCCTGCAATTTCCCTTGCGACGATATGTGGAAGCGTACCCGTTTTAGTGAGTTCGTTATACCCATGTACGCCACATTCGCGCATATACGATTTCAAAATTTGAATGAGCTCTTCCGCCCAGTCGGGGTGGATAGCGCAAGAATCAATAGGGATAATGCGATGACTTCTTTCCGCGTAAAAACCGATTACGTCTTCGCCGTTTTTATCTACGCCGATAGGGAGCTGTAATTTATTGCGATAACCGTATTCCAAATCACTTTTAATCGCGGGCGGAACGTCCCATTCTATCCCTGCAATTTTTCTCAAACAGTCCTTGACCATATCCCCTTTCAAAGAAAGTTGAGCGGCGTAGTCCACGTGTTGAAGTCTACAACCACCACAACGCAAAAATGCGGGACATTTGGGGCGGACTCGCTCTTCGGCGGGGGTTAAAATTTCTTCCACCTTGCCGTAACCGATATTTCCTTTGATTTTAAGTATCTTAAATCTAACCTTTTCGCCCGGTAAACAAGCAGGCACGAAAAAAGTAACCCCTTCGTGCCTGATAACGCCTTCGCCATTTGAGCCTAACCCTTCGGTGACCGCGCAGATAATATCGTTCTTTTCCATAAAACTCTCCTTATGGCGTTATTTCTTCAAAAACCGACTCGCTAAATTATTCACAATCGCTCTCGCGCGGTACATGGTATAGTCGTAGAACACGAAAAACGCCGTACCTGCTATGAGTATAATCGGTAAAATATACTGACTGACGAGCGGATTTACCGTCGTCGTGTCAAGTAAAAATTGCCACGTTAAGTACATAGTGGCGTCAAACCATAACGCCTTTACAAAACAAGCCACCCAAACGTTGATTTTCGCGCGAAGCTGCAGTTCGTTGACAAGCGGATGCAAACCAAAAAACACGATAAATGGAATCACGTCCCAGAACCTTGCGGACGCGAATATCAAACTCAAAAAGCAAGCCCCAAGATACGCGAGAAAATAGCCTTTATACGATTTTCGAGCAAGCGGCAACGTCAACGCTACCGCCGATAAAAGATAGCCCGTAAAGAGTAAAATATCCGAGTACGCGCCGATTACCTGAAAGAGTACCGCAAACGCGCACGCGAGCGCGGATAGCGCCAAATCATACGTTGAGATTTTCTTCATTCTTTGTCCTTTCCGTTGTTTATTTTACCCCTAGACTTAAATTAAGCCAAACCTTCTTATTGACAACCGCAACACATACTGAACAAGCAGTCCACACAAAGATAGGTGAAACAAAAGGACGTGCAGTTCGAGCAAAAATTCCCACCCATTTGTTGCGCGTCGTAATCGCCTGTCGGCGCGGACGAGTACGGGTTTTGACGAGCGTTTTCGTTGCCGTTTTGACCTGCGTTCGCGTAGTCGTTCTTCGCGTTTAACTTATTATAAGAATCGCGATACTTCGTGTTCGTAGGGTCCATTTGCATTGCGATTTCAAGCTGTTTCTTACTGTCGTTTGACCAGTTCTTTTTATAGAACACACCCGCTTGCAAATAATGCCATTCCGCAGGGCGTTCGTTGAATTCGTCGAGTAAGCGTTGCGCTTCGTTCAAGTTGTTTTCCTTGAGCAACGCCGCCACTTTTTCAAACGCGTTTTGACCTTCGGTGTTGGTTTTTTGTTCGCCACGAGCCGTCTTAATCGCTTCAAACGCAACGTCGAGCTTGTTGAGCATTTTCGCCGCTTCGTTACCGCGTTCGCCGTCCAACCAACGCTCTTCCTTATATTTTTCTTTAAGGGCGTTGTACGCCACTTCGATTTCCGCGTCCGTAGCCGTTTCTTCAACGCCTAATAATTCGTAATATTCTTTCATTGATAACTCCTTTTCTTCTAATCCGCTTACAGCGAACGCTGTCCTTCCCCTTTACAGCCTTGTCCTAACGTAATGCGTTTGGTCATGGCAGGTATGCCACGAAGCAGTACGTTATCCACGAGGTCGCGGTTGAAATACAGTTTTGTATTCGTTAAATTTTCTTTGATATCGTAGAAGAGCGAATTGAAAATAAACTCCAAATCCGCGCCGTTTTTCTCCACGAGTTTTTCCCTACTCTCCGCGCCGTAAGCGAGCGAGAACGGGTTATACGCGCCTTTTTTCTTGTCTTTGTCGTAGTCGTCAAGCGCGTCGATAAGATAAATCCATTTGCCGATCGCATAACAAAGCGCGTGGGTCGCGGGGGTTTTCTTGTCTTCTAAAAGGTAATCGGAAAGCTCGGCTACCATATTCGCCGTACTGTCCGCCGCCCTATCCACGCTGTCCGTCATGGACTTTTCCGTCTGTTCCTGCATGGCAAGGTTACGCTCGATAATTTCCGTTATTTCAGGGTACTGTTTCTTCGCGCGTTTATGCCCCGCCACGAACCATAACCGTTTGCCCTTGCCTTTATCGCCATCCTTGATATCGTCGGTGTATTTATAGTAAGCGAGTTCGGTATTCACCGCGCCGAGTTTTCTCGTCAACTCGTCCACGTCCGCCATCGGTTTTTTACGGATAACGTGCGTTAAGCAATGGGATTTTTGGATCTTTACGTCCAACCCTGCGATATTATGCAGTAAAATGGACAAGAACGCGACGTCGTAGGTAAGGCCCATTCTTGCGCATTGACCGCAGGTACCGCTTATCCCTTTGCAGACTCCGCAGTACATTGCCTTGTAAAGCGTTTCGTCCTTGATATATAAATGTGGTAAATCGGGGCGAACGTATCCGAACATGCCTTACTCCTAATTCCTTAATAGTTTTTGCTATTTGCGTTTGGATTATTACTCATCTTTTATTATAACACGATAAGGCGGAAAAAGCAAACGAAATATCCGCCATTCACGAAAAATAACCTATTTTATCACCTATTTAACAAAATTTTCCTTGTCTTCTTACTAATTTCCAGTCCGTACTCTCTTCGCGCGCGTATATATATGTATAGTAATAGATAAACCTATCCAAGCGCGGCTAATCTAAAAACGAGAGTTTTAAGAAGATTTTTCATGATTTTTTCCGATAAATTTTGAATTTTTCACGTATATTTCGCGTTATAAATTTGCCTTTCATTTGAAAATTTGATATAATAAAGTGAGAAATTATTAAATTCACTTAACGATTTATCGTATTTTATTAAGAAGAAGGGAATATGAACAACACTAGACACAAATTCTTATTTGCGGTTTTGAAACCGATCGTACGCGTGTACGCGCGCTTCAAATTTGGATTTACGTACAAAAAACTAAAAAAGAAGGATTTACCCGAGAAATATCTCGTGCTTTCCAACCACACCACCGATTACGACCCTATATTTATAGGCATGGCGTTACCCGGGCATAGCTATTTCGTGGCGAGCGAACATATCGCTCGGTTTAAGGTGTATAATCTCCTTAAATGGGTATTCAACCCCATTATCCGCTATAAAGGCACGGTCGCGTCTTCGACGGTTATGGACGTGTTAAGGCGGGTACGCAAAGGCAATAACGTGGCGATTATGGCGGAAGGGGTGCGTACCTTCGACGGTGTTACCTGCCCTATCCTTCCTTCTACTGCAAAGCTTGTCAAGGCGGCGAAATGCGGGCTTGTTACTTATAAGTTGACGGGTGGGTATTTCGCGAGTCCGCTTTGGAGCAGTAGCGGAAATACTCGAAAAGGCAAGGTTTACGGCGCGCCCGTGAATATCTATACAAAAGAACAAATCGCAAAGATGACGGAAACCGAGCTCCACCAAGTTATCACGCAGGACTTGTACGAAGACGCGTACGAGCGTCAGCTTCAAAACCCTATCCGCTACAAAGGCAAAAATCTTTCGGACGGTTTGGAAACGTTGTTCTTCGTTTGCCCGACCTGTAACGCTCGCGCAAAGTTTGAGAGCAAGGGCGACAAAATCGTCTGCAAGGACTGTGGATTAGAAATAAGTTACGACGAATACGGTACGCTACACGGCGCGCCGTACACGACGGTTAGAGATTTTTCTAGGTGGCAAGACGAAGTCGTTGACAAGGACGTAGAAAACGGAGTTGCTTACGAAGCGGACTGCGCCGAGCTTTACGAAATTCAAACAAATCACGAAGCGGCGCTTAAAACTAAGTCGGAGGCCAAGCGGTCTTAG
>JAZQZK010000080.1:0-3245 GCA_045634025.1 Candidatus Scatosoma sp. | reverse complement strand
CAGGGCAAACCGACAGATATTGACGAGCAGGTTTTTGCGTTTGACGCCTCGTAAATAGAGCAAATGCTCTTTGGTAAATTCCCGTTTGTTTTTCATGCGTTCAACTCCTTCCAAAGGATTTCAAACCACTTTGAAAACTCTTTGTTTTCACGCCGTTTGAGCGGCTCGTTTTCGGGGAAGGCAAGCTCGTGAATGGCGGTGACGGTAGCAGGCCTTTTGGAAAGTACGACGATACGGTCTGCCACGGAGATTGCCTCGCTAATATCGTGGGTGATAAGAAGTGCCGTCTTTTTTTCCCCTCGTATGATGGCGTACACGTCGTCGCATACGGACAGCCGAGTTTGATAATCGAGCGCGGAAAATGGCTCGTCGAGTAGGAGTACGTCGGGGTTGAGCGCAAGCGTACGGATAAGCGCGACTCGTTGTCGCATACCGCCAGAGAGCGAGGACGGATAGCTTTTCAAAAATTGTTTCAAGCCGTATTTTTCGGCAAGCGCAAGTGCGGTTTCGCGGTTTTTAGGCGTGTTCGTGCCTTTGATTTCAAGGGGCAGATAGAGATTTTTCTCAATCGTCCGCCAAGGGAACAATTCGTCGCGTTGTAACATATATCCAAACGATACGCCGTTTGAGATAATCCTTCCGCTAGACGGCGTAAGAAGTCCTGCCGCCAACGATAAGAGCGTAGTTTTTCCGCAGCCTGACGGTCCGATAATCGCCGTAAACTCACCGCCTTGAACAGAGAAATTCAAATCCTGCACCGCAACCGTTTCGCCTTGTTTGGTGTGGTAACGCATAGAAACGTTTTCAAATCGTAAAACTTCTTTCATAGCAGTACTTCCTTTGCGAATTAAATGCCTTTATTTTCCGTAAATTTCCGTATAGACGTCGTTTGCGTACTTGACGTTGATAAGCTCGGCGAAAGCAACGCGTCTTTCAAGCTCGCCTGCGTTCTCGATAACGTCTTGAAGACGGGTAAACGAATCTTCGGTCATTGCCATATTCGTCACCCACGCGTCGATCGTCTTATATCGTCCAACGGACGCGGAAAGGGAAGTTTCGTTCGTGCCTGTAAAATACCCCGTAAGCTTTTGCGCGATCACGGCGTTATCCGTTTCGTTCACGTATTTGATGGCTTTGGTAATCGCCCGAAGGAAACCCTTCGTGGTCTTTTCGTTCTTTTTCAACCAAGACTCTTTCGCCATGAAACAGGTGTAAGGGATTTCGCCCGACGCTTCGCCCACGGACGCGACGACGTAGCCTTTACCTGCCGCTTCGTACTCGTACGCAACGGGGTCGAACATGGTGCAGTAATCGGCGGTACCGCCTTCAAACGCGCTCGTCATTAAGTTGAACGCAACGTCGTAGTTTAAGGTAAGGTCAACGCCGTTAAATAAGTTATTTTGTTTCAAAACGTACTCAAAGGTCATGGCAGGTACGCCACCGCGCCGACCTGCAAGGATTTCCTTGCCTGCAAGATGCGACCACTCAAAGTCAGGGTCAGGCGTTCTCGAAACAAGGAAAGAGCCGTCGCGTTTGGTGAGTTGACCAAAGACCTTGGGCGCGTCGTTAGACCCGCCGATTTTGACGTACAACGCCGCTTCAGGACCGCAGAACCCGATGTCCGAATCCCCTGAAAGTACGGACGACATAACGTTATCCGCGCCACCGCCGTTGACGAGCTCGATTTTAATTTTTTCTTCGTCAAAATACCCAAGGCTTTCCGCAAGGTAAAAGGGCGCGTAGAAAACCGAGTGGGTTACTTCGTTGACTTTAATAGTGGTATAGCCGTCGTCGTCACCGCCCTTACAAGCGGAAAACGGCAAAGTGGTCAAGAAAAGAGTGAGAGAGGCGCAAAGCGCGCGAGTGGTAATTTTGTGCATAAGTATCTCCCTATAAAAAAATATTTTTTTGGAATAATATATTATATGAACGCGCGTTAATAATTGACAACGCCGAAAAAAAGTATTATAATAGTAGGACGATGCTAAAATGGTGTTTATACCCTTTTTGAAATACGGCGTTGAATTCCGCTTTGTTTAGCTTGCCTACGATTAAGTACGATCCCGACAACAAATGCTCGTTCGCCTTGTCTTGCTTGCGTTTGAAAAAGGGGGAGTAAACGGCGCGAAAGTCATCGTTGTTAGACTAAAAAATAAGACCAAGAACATAAAATTCAAAACACAAGGACTGGATTTGATTATGGAAATGCAAAAGACGTACAACCCCAAGGATTTTGAGGACAGAATTTACGCGGACTGGGAGAATTCCGGCGCTTTCCGCGCGGAAGTGGACGAGAATAAAGTACCCTTCACGATTATGATGCCCCCGCCCAACATTACGGGTCAGTTGCACATGGGTCACGCAATGGACGCAACTCTGCAAGACACTCTCATTCGTTTCAAGCGTATGCAGGGTTATTCCGCGTTGTGGTTGCCCGGTTGCGACCACGCGTCTATCGCAACGGAAGTTAAAATCGTTGAAAAGATGAAAGAAGACGGCTTCACCAAGGCGGACCTTGGCAGAGACGGGTTCTTAAAACGCGCTTGGGAATGGAAGGAACAATACGGCAACCGTATCATGATGCAACAACGCAAAATGGGTACGTCTTGCGACTGGTCCCGCCAAGCCTTCACTATGGACGAAAAATGCTCCAAAGCCGTTCGCGAAGTGTTCGTAAACTTGTATAATAAAGGACTTATCTACCAAGGCGATAGAATTATCAACTGGTGTCCTTGCTGTAAAACGGCGCTTTCCGACGCGGAAGTTGAATACGCGGAAGAAAACGGTAATTTCTGGCATTTACGCTACCCTGCTACCGACGGAAGCGCGGAAGTAGTGGTTGCAACCACCCGTCCCGAAACCATGCTCGGAGACACGGCAGTAGCCGTACATCCCGACGACGAACGTTATAAATCGCTCGTTGGCAAGACGCTCACCTTGCCCTTGGTTGGTAGGGAAATCCCCGTCGTTGCGGACGAGTACGTTGAACAAGAATTTGGTACGGGCTGTGTAAAAATCACCCCCGCGCACGATCCTAACGACTTCGAAGTCGGCAAACGCCACAACTTGCCCGTTATTAGAGTTATGAACGACGACGGCTCGATGAACGCGCTCGCAGGCGAGTACCAAGGCATGGATAGATACGTTGCAAGAAAGAAAATCGTAGCCGATTTAGAAGCGCAAGGCTATCTTGTAAAAATCCAACCCCACGCGCATAACGTAGGGCATTGTTATCGTTGTAATTC
>JAZQZK010000079.1:0-1788 GCA_045634025.1 Candidatus Scatosoma sp. | reverse complement strand
CCGAGCGGGGCGTCTCCGCTAAAGGAACAAGTCCGGCCAGTAGCTCCAAAAAAACACCTAACCTTGTGGGTTGGGTGTTTTTTGTTGATCCGAAAATCTGGACGGACTTGAGGGTGGGAGCCGTTTTGCGGGAGCAAAGCGCTTTGCCTTACAAAAATTGTATAACGATAAAATAGACGGCAAAGTCGGCAATTGAGAATTGCCGAGCGGGGCGTCTCCGCTAAAGGAACAAGTCCGGCCAGTAGCTCCAAAAAAACACCTAACCTTGTGGGTTGGGTGTTTTTTGTTGATCCGAAAATCTGGACGGACTTGAGGGTGGGAGCCGTTTTGATATTAATTTTTACAGAAATGAAGGTATACTCCGCATAAATCATGCTTTTAATTCATAGTTTATAAATATGATTATTCAAGGCTTTGAAAGAAACGAAAGATTCTTTTTTATAGGGATAGGCGGTATTAGTATGAGCGCTTTGGCGGAATTTCTCTGTGTGAACGGATATACGGTTACAGGGTTTGACGACAACGAAGGGGAGTGTGTCGCTAAACTAAAGAAAAAAGGCGTTTTTATTTTTACTAAAAAAATTACGGAAAAGGTATTTAACGGGCTTGAAAACGCTTCCGTTATCGTTTACACCGACGCAATTTCGGTCAATCACCCGTTATATCAATCGGCGATAAGAAAGGGCAAGCTTATGCTTTCTCGCGCCGAACTTTTAGGAAAAATTTGCGGGGAATTTCCTTCTTCGATTGGTGTTTCGGGGAGTCATGGGAAAACTACCTGTACCGCCATGACGGCAAGGGCGTTGAGCGCGGTAAACGCGAAATTTACGGCGCATATAGGCGGTATGGACAGTTTTTTGGGGAATTTTTGCGCTTATGGAGAAGAATTCTTCGTTACCGAATGTTGTGAATATAAAAAGAATTTATTAAAAATTCCTTGCGAATCGGTCGTCGTTTTGAATATCGATCTCGACCATATGGAATGCTATAAAAACGAAGAAGAATTGACAAGAGTTTTTCGGGAGTTTTGCCAGAAAGCAAAACGAGTTTTCGTTTGCGCGGACGATGAGAAATGTCTATCGCTTGGCGATTACGTAACTTTTGGAATTAAAAATCAGTTCGCAGATTATCGCGCTATCAATATTAAAGAAGTAGGGCAAAGCTATCATTTTACAGTACAAGAGTACGGAAAAGAACTTTGTAAAATTCGCTTAAAAGCAAAGGGGATTTGCAACGTATATAACGCGCTTGCAAGCTTTGCGGTAATCCGTAGTTACGGATTTTCCGAACGAGAGATTGTAACGGGATTAGAGGTTTTTTCGGGTGTAAAGCGTAGGTTTGAAGAAATAGGTAGTTATAACGGCGCAACCTGCATTTGCGATTACGCGCATCATCCGAAAGAAATCGCTTCGACGATTCAAACGGCGACGGGGCTTTATAAAAATAGGCTTTTCGTCGTCTTTCAACCGCATACCTATTCCCGAACAAAACTACTCATGCAAGAGTTTGTTGACGTATTGCGCAAGATAGAGAATTTAGTCGTTTATAAGACCTATCCTGCAAGGGAGTTTTACGACGAATCTGGCTCGGCTAAAACTTTGTCGGAAAACGTTGGGGGATGTTTATACGTTGAAAACATCAAAGAGTTGAAATACTGGCTAAAACGAAACGTTCACGTTGGTGACGCGGTGCTTTTTTTAGGAGCAGGGGATATTTATTTCGTCGCCGAACAAATCGTGAAAAAGATTAAATAGAATAAAATCCGTGCTTTTTAGCAAAAAACACATA
>JAZQZK010000078.1:0-5772 GCA_045634025.1 Candidatus Scatosoma sp. | reverse complement strand
GTTATTCTATCCGAAACCGAGCGAACGAACAAGCCCCTATCTTCGCCAAGCGAAATGCAATCGTTGATGAAGAGCGAGAATTTCTCGGTCGGTTTGGTTACGCGCAAAATACTTGCGCAAAGGGTTACGATTTCATCGACGTACAACGCGACTTTGTCTTCAAGCGCGCCACGAATCATCGCCAAAATTTCGTAAGGCGTGAAGTCTGTTTCCGCTTTCCGCAAAGGTTCGTCCGTTTCCACGCGGTATTTGTCGAGCGTGTTGTACTTATCCGTTTTACGATAATATATCGTACCTAACAGCTTTTCAGACTTGAATCCGCAAAGCGCGACGAGCGCTTGCATACGCGCTTCCACTTTCGAGCCGTACTTGAAAATCCCAAAACTCGTCAAACATCTCTTGACAAGGAAATCGTAAGAGATAGGTTCTTCCGTCGTTACGATCGCTTTCAAACGCAAAGTGATTTCTGCGTCGTTCTCTCCCGAAGTCACGAAGTTCGCATTCTCTACGCGCGCGGGCAGGTTTACTGCCTTATACGGACGTTTCGCGCGGAGTAGGTTATTCCCACCCTTCTTATCCGCGCCCGTCAAGCGATCAAGCAGGTCTTTAATACGCTTGATTTCGCGTTTTGGATTGTTGTAATAGTTAATCGCGTAAACGCGCGTAACGTTCCAGTTATTGCGTTTAAGCGTTTGGATTTGGAGCACGTTTCTATCCTTAACCGAGAAAGCGGTTGGCGTATCGCACATAATCGCGAGAATAAACCTGTGCTTGTTCTTCGGGTCAACGACGGCAACGTCGATTTTGAAATCGGACACGCCCACGTCGTAACGACAATCGTAGCCGTAGGACGAAAGTTCTTCGGCGATATATTTACCGATACCCACTTTCTTGTTCGTGAGATTATTAGAAGGAATTGCAAGCGTCGTTCTGCCGTTTTGCGCAAATTCAAGGAACGCCTTTAAGCCTGCAACGCCTTTTGAGTTGGTCTTACTCAAATCAATCATAGCCGCCGTAATCGACGAGAACACGTGCATTTCTTCTCTTGCTCTCGATACGGCAACGTTGAGTCTGCGCCAGCCCCCTGCTTGGTTCAAAGGACCAAAGTTCAAAGACATTCTACCGTTCTTATCAGGGCCGTAGCAAACGGAGAAGAGAATGATATCACGCTCGTCGCCTTGTACGTTTTCAAGGTTCTTAACGAACAACGGTTCTTCGCGATCGTACGCCACGCTATCCAAGTGTTTTTCCGCTATCGCCGAAGTCAAACGGCGTTCGATATAGTCTTTTTGTACGCTACTAAAAGTAACGATACCGATACTGGACTTAGAACGAACGGGGTCGGAAAGCCTTGCAATGACTTCCGCAATCAGCGCGTCCGCTTCGGCTTTATTGTGCTTGGTAAAACCACGATCGTAAATACCGTCCACGAGATTGAAGACCACCTTACTACCCAAAGCGTCTGGCGAAGGGAAGGTGCAAAGCTTGTTGCCGTAATACATTATATTCGAGAACGCGATCAAGCTTTCATGCTTACTTCTATAATGCCACGACAAGTGACGTTGAGGTACGCCGAGCGCAAGACAATCGTCAAGTACGCTTTCCATATCTTCGTTTTCAAGGTTCTCTTCGTCCACGTAGTTGGCGTTGAAGAAGGTCGTAGGCGGAAGTTGTTTAGGGTCGCCGACGACGATTGCGCTCTTGGCTCTTGCAAGCGAGCCGATGGCTTCCGCCGTGGGCATTTGCGACGCTTCGTCGAAGATGACGAGATCGAAAAGTCCGTTTTCCGCTTTCAAATACTGCGCGACGGTAATCGGGCTCATGAGCATACAAGGCGCGATTACTTTCATAAGTTCGGGGATTTCTTCAAACAATTTCCTTAAGCCCATACCGCGCAAATTCGTCTTCGCAAGGCGTTGGAAATTGATAAGTTCCAAACTCAACGCGCCTTCTGTCGAGGGGGTAGGTATGCGAGAAATGAGTTTTGAACGGATTTTTTCGCGCGTGAGACGAGCGAACTCGTCCATCGTTTTTCTGAGCGATTCGGTATGCTCTTCCAAGAGCGTTGCCGAGAAATGCGACAACACGGGGTCGAGCGGGACGTTGGTTTGAAGGAAGTTTTTATAGATATTTTTCTCAAAACTGTCCACCACGTTTTCGCTCGTGACCGAGCCGTCTTCAAGGGCGTCGGTGATGAAGGTCAAGCCTTCCTTGTTCATGAGCGTTGCGTGTTTTTTGTATCTACACCAGTTCGCGAGCATGTCGATATTATCAATGAGCGACGATGCTTTCGTGGAATAGTAATCGAGAAGTTCTTCGTCCAAGACCTTGCGTTCGTCGCCTTGCGTGATTTCAAGGAAACTACGCTCGGACGCCCTAAAGCTTTCAATTGAACGGAGTAAGCCCTGTAATACGGGCGTGGTATAACCGTTCGACGCGCGGATACACATACTATTGAAACTATCAGGATTATAGTCCATAAACACGTCCGCGCAAAGTTCGTGGATTTTATAAAGGTCGGAAAGGAAATTCTTTCTTGCATCAAAGAAGTCCACTCTACCGAACGCCATCGTGAAGTAGGTCGACAAATCGGTGTTTGAACGAATGACTTCCATCGCCTTATAAATCTCGGTCAGAGTTTCCAAATCTTTGAGAATAAATACAAGTTCTTCCTTGTCCTTCAATCTTTGCCTTGACAAGCGTTTGACCACACCATGTACGAGTCTATTCGCGGTGTAATCGACGTTACCTTCTTCAAGCCACCTATTGAGTTCCTTGTATTCCTTGGACACGTCCACGAGCTTTTTATAGCGTTTGAAGTAATTATTAAGGCATTTATCCAAGCGCCTATTCGCGTTGAAGAAGGCGTAGAACTGCTCTTCGTTGGACCTGAAATACTTGTTCAAGCCACCGCTTGAAAGGATTTTTGCGATTTGGTACAAGCCGTCGAGTTTCTTTCTCGTAAGCGTACTGATGCGTTGACGGTAAAGTTCAAGGAATAAACCGATATAACTCTTCAAATGCTTGATTTCCGCAATCACGACTTCTGAAGAACAGTACACGCTGTCACGGACTTCAAGGCTATACTCGGTAAGGTTGACGTTCCCAAACGGCGAATTGCAAACCCCACCGCATTCCTTCGCCGCAGCCGCCGCCTCTATCATCATGGTCTTATACGCGGAGATCTTTTCTTTGGTTAAACGGTCGTAGAACGCGCTTTCGATGTTCATGATCTCAGGCGCGGTTTTATTCTTTAAGCAGATAAGCAAAGCTTCGTACACAGATACGCCCAAACGGCGTTTCTTATGCAGGGCGATAACGGGGTCTTCGAGTTCTTTTCTCAAGCGTACGATTGCATCGGACGATTCCAAAAGCCCAACGCTTTCTTCGGTGTTCGCAAGCGAGATAGTAGAAGAAAGTTTTTGTAAGACGTCCGCTTTGCTTGTCTTGTTTGCGTGGAGTTCAAGGCAAAAATCCCCCAAGCCCAAGCTATCCAAACGCTTTTTAACAACGGAGAGCGCGGCTTGTTTTTCAGCAACGAAAAGCACGCTCTTACCATCGTTAAGCGCGTTAGCTATCATGTTCGTAATCGTTTGGCTCTTACCTGTACCCGGCGGACCGTGTAAAACGAAGGTTTTGCCCGTTTGAGAAAGCGCAATCGCTTCCCATTGCGAAGTGTCGGCGGTGAGCGGTACGAGCGTCGTCATCGGCGAAGAAGAGTCTTCTGAAATGTCTTCGTCGTCTACGTTAGAAAACTCCGAACGATTATGAAGCAGGGAAGAAATTAGCTCGTTTTTAGAGAATTCTTCCATGTTCTTTCTTAAATCCTGCCACATTTGATAACGCGCGAACGAGAACGCCGAAACGTAAACGTCGTCGTATACTTTCCAGTCCTTCATCTTCCCGACTTCGGTGCGGAAAATATTCAAAATTTCAGAGATCTTCATATCCTTCGCCGCCAAGTCCAGCGCGCGGATATCAATGTTAAATTCCTGTTTCAAGAACTCAAGCAAAGTAAAGTTCACGGACAGGTCGTCGTCGGTGACGGTGAACGAGAAATCCCCGCCCTTACGTTTTTTCATCGTGACGGGTTGCAAGACGAGCGGAGCGTATTTTTCCTTGCCGTCTTCACGGGAATACCATTTCAAGAACCCAAGCGCAAGGTATAAGATTTTCGCGCCTGATTCTTCGTCCGATTCCTTGTTTTTTCTGATTAGACGCGTACATGCCTCGGTCAAATCGCCAAGTCTTGAGAAGGAACGGAGCAACCCAGATTCTTGTTCAAGCTCGATAAGTTGATTGAGTTTTCTCGTTTCCGCGTCCGCGCCGTAATACATACGCTTGGTCGTAACCGTTTCAAACTCCGCGTTCACAGGCACGAGCGAGAACTCCTTGCCGTCCTTGACCGTTTCATAGAAAGCATCGGGAGAAATAGACGCTATATGCACGGAATTTTTCGTGGGTTGGAAATTCAAAAGCGTGTTTTTAAGCGATAAATCGAGCAATCTACGTTCCCATTGCTTATCCTTGGTCTGTTTCCCAAACAACGAAAGATTTCTTTGCTCGGTGAGAGTTTTCGGCGCGTTGTCGAGTGAGATATCGTCTTCGGAAAGTACTTCGTAGCGTTTCAAACTACCCGTACGGATAGGTAACGGCGTTACGCGCGCGATACGGAGCCTGTGCACGTCGATATAATAATCGTATTTACCTTCGCCAAGCTTTTCCAAGAAATGCTTTTCACTCGTCGCGTAGCTTGCGTTCTTTTCAGAGAACAAGTCTTCTACGTCAAAACAGCTCAAGCTGTTGATACCTTCGGAAACGTATTTTTCAAGCCGTACCAAATCGTCGGACGTGGTGTCCATAAAACAACTATCGTGCAACCAAACGCCAACGCCAAGCTCTTTTTCACCGATTGCAAGCACGGGGTTCAAGCCAAAGCTTTCGAGCGTGGAACAGATAAACACCGCCATTTCAAGGGGAGTCGCCTTACGTCCTGAAAGGAATTTTGTAATTTCAATTTCAACGGGCGAAGTCATATCCACTTCTTCGCGTTCAAAACTCAAACGGCGCATAACGGAGAACAAGCCCGCAATCGTTCTCAAAATTACGTTCTTATCCGTACCTTCGTAGCCTTCAAGGTCGCTAGATACTTCCCATTTTTTGAGCTGAGACTGTACGTCCAAACGAAGTTTTGCGCAATCGGCGAGTTTGGGACGGATAAATCCCGCCAAGCGTTCAACGTTCCCGTTTACCCCTTCCCAAAAATCAAAGGGTAAAACGGTGAGTTTGACGGACGTCTTGATAATTAATTTCTTGTCCTTGAAAAGTTCGATTAAGATTTCTTCTTCTCTGACTTCTTCAAGGTTGACGAAGAACAAGGGCGAGATAATATTCGGCAACGCCACCGCCACCTTGCTCTCAAACGGGATTTCTTCAAGGAGCTTGGAAAACGCCGTCAAAAGCCCGTTTCCGTTGGAAATGGTTAGCGTCAAACCGTCGATAGCAACGCTGGAAGAGTTCTTGATTTGCAAAGACGTAAAAAGCGGATTTTGCATATAGTAATCCGCGTAGGAAAGCACCTTGGGTGTTTCTACTTTGAGTTCAAGACATTCTTCGAGTTTTTTAGGTTTTTGAGCCATAACTATACCCCTTGTTTTACTTTACACGCACAAAAACTGCGACAAAGCAAAATATACTATCTTCATTATACTAAAAAGCGAACAAAAAATCAACTTTTGAAGACAACTTTTACAATAAAATTGTAAAAAAATT
>JAZQZK010000077.1:0-2021 GCA_045634025.1 Candidatus Scatosoma sp. | reverse complement strand
ACGTTGTCAAAGGGCGCGGTGAGTTTTTCAATCTCCGCTTGATCGCAAGGGGAGTGTGCGACGATAATTTCGTCTATGCAGTCAAGCTTGAAAGCTTGTAAAGTCAAGGCTAAAAGGGGAGTGCCGAGTACGGGGACAAAGAGCTTATTTTTTTCAAAGCCGGCGCGTTCGCCTTTGCCAGCCGAGCAAACGATTACGCAAACGCTCACGATATCACCTCGTAAAGCGAGCTCGCTTCTTCCTTTTTCACCGTTTCCTTGATATTGAGCACACGGAATTTAAACGCGCCTTTCGCGTATAAAATTTCTACTTCGTCACCGATTTTGATTTTGGTGGAGGGTTTTGCGTTCTTGCCGTTGATAATGACTTTTTCTTCCGAGCATGCCTCTTGCGCGACGGTTCTGCGTTTTAAAATTCTCGATACCTTTAAAAACTTATCAATTCTCATAAAAAACCTCAATGAAAGCACGCGAATGCGTGGAAAAATTGCTTGTCCGCTAAAAAGTGTAAAAAATATCAAAAACTGACAAAAAAATGCTTGACATCTTTATTTTTTAGGTTTATAATAGGATAATGTATTATTATGCTATCGTGGAGTAATACCGCTTGTTAGCGAAAAATCACTTATGGTTATTATACTCCAAGTTTGCGAAAAAGTAAAGCAAACAAAGGGGATTAGTAATAAAAAAATCATCAAATTTGCAACCAAATTCGATTTTTACCGATGAAAAGATATATTCGGTAGATCGCCTTAAATTATCTATAAGGAGTTAAAAAAGATCGATGGAATTACCTATTTCAAAGTTTGGCAAGAATGAAAGACGTAAATTCGGCTCGATCAACGAAGTCATTGATATTCCCGACCTCGTTGAGATCCAAAAAGCCAGCTACGACACCTTCATTCAGGAAGGCATCAGCGAAGTATTCGAGGACTTCTCCCCGATTACCGACTATTCCGACCATTTCGAGCTCTATTTCATGGAGCACCGTTTTGGAGACAAACCTAAATACGACGAAAAAGAATGTCGTACGCGTGACGCTACGTACGCGTTGCCTTTGCGCGTTAAGGTTCGTCTTGTAAACAAGGTCAAGAACGAAGTCGTTGACCAAGAAGTTTTCATGGGCGATTTGCCTTTGATGACGGAAAACGGCGCGTTCATTATCAACGGCGCGGAACGTGTTATCGTTTCCCAGCTCGTTCGTTCGCCCGGCGTTTATAACTCGTCGGCAAAGGACAAGACGGGTAAGGAAATGTTCGCAACGACCGTTATGCCTAACCGTGGCGCATGGCTTGAGCTTGAACAAGACGCTCAAGACACGTTATTCGTGCGCGTGGACAGAAAGAAAAAACTTTGCATCACCGTGCTTTTGCGCGCTTTGGGCTACGGCTCTAACCGCGCGATTGAGGACTTGTTCCCCGGCGATAAGATTATCGCAAGCACCTTGCAAAAAGATACGACGAAATCGGAATCTGACGGCTTAATCGAGCTTTACAGACGTTTGCGTCCCGGCGAAGTTCCCACTGAGGACTCCGTCCGTACCCACTTGTTCAATTTGTTCTTCGACCCCCGTCGTTACGACATTGCAAAGGTCGGCAGATACAAGTACAATAAAAAGCTTTGCCTTTCTTATCGTTTGATGGGCTGTAAGGTTGCAGACGCAATCGTAAACCCTGAAACGGGCGAAGTTATCGCAGAAGCAGGCGAAAAGATTTCCGAAGCAAAAGCAAGAGAAATCCAAAACGCTGGTATCAACGAAGTATTCGTACTCGTTGACGACGCGGAAGAAGGCGAAATCAAGCATAAGATGATCGCAAACAACACGGTGGACTTTGCGGAAATTTCCGATATCCCCGTACAAGTACGCGCAAAAGACTTCGGTTTGTTGCCCACGGTATTTTATCCTAACTATAAATTCTCCAAGCTTATCGCAGACGAATGCGCAAACTTGACGGTAGAAGAAGTAGCGGAAAAATACGTGGACGATATCAACGCACTTTACTACACGGTAGAAAAGGCGGA
>JAZQZK010000076.1:0-8160 GCA_045634025.1 Candidatus Scatosoma sp. | reverse complement strand
TTGCCCGCTTTACCTAATCATACTAATTATTGCATAAAATGAAACTCCCCGTAATCTCAACGATTACGGGGAGTTTCCTATACAAATCTAATCTTCTTTCTTTTCTTGGGGAGCGGTAAGCCCTACGACTCCGTCCACGGGCATAGAAAACGCAATGCCTTGACCGTGTGAGTTCAAGCCTACTTCGTCGTACAAGCATTGTAAAATCTTTTCGTGGTCTTCAGTAGGGGCAACGATCATAACGATTTCCTTTTCAGGCTGAACGGAAATCCCAAAAAACGCTTCCGCTTCCTGCGCGCCAGTACCACGCGCGTTAAAGACGGTACCACCGCGCGCGCCTGCCTTTTTAGCCGCGTCCATAGCAACGTCGCTAAAACCGCTGTTCACGATACAAAAAATCACTTGATGCGTATATTTTTTCGTCATATTATTTCTCCTCCACGCCGAACGTTCTGTTATTACTCAAAAACTGATAAATCGCCACGCCGATAACGGACGAAAGGGGCGCGGTGCAAGCAATCCCTTTTCCACCGCGTACGGTAGCAAATTTGTGTTCTAAACCACGTAAAATATCTTCCGCCCTGTCTTCACGAATAAGCGAGAAAATCACGCTCCTGTCCGCGTCTTCAAGACCGAGCATATGCAAAGCGTCCGACCTAGCCGTACCTTGCGCAAGTACGCTCATTTGCGCGTTGACTTCAAACCCCTGCAAGAAGTCCATAAAGAATTCCGCCTTTTTACGGCTAACCACCGTTATCAAAAGCTTTAACTTTTTGACGTCGGAATGGGAAGGCGTAGCGGTTGTTTTTTTACGTCTTGGTTTCCGCGTAGTTTTCGTTTGTTCCATACCTGCCCCCTCCTTACATGAATTTAATGATCTGTTTATCGTCCGCGCCAAGGATTTGTCTCATCGCAATTCTTTCGCGGAGTTTTTGACTCGCAACCGCCTTAAAACCAAGCGCTTGGATAGTGATAAGCGGCGTCATTGCAACCATCGCCACAAGCCCGAACGCATCGGTAAGCACGTTACTAACCCCAGCCGAAGGGAACGCCGCGCAAACCCCGATAACGAAGGGCAAAATAAAGCTCGAAGTCAAAGGACCGCTCGCAACCCCACCCGAGTCAAACGCAATCGCGGTGTAAAGCTTCGGCACGAAGAACGAAAGCCCAAGCGAAAGGAAATACCCAGGTATTAAATAATAAAGCACGCTAAACCCAACGATAACGCGAAGCACGGAAAGCGCGATAGCCACGCCCACGCCAAGCGACAAAGCAATAAGCATCGAACGCTTACTCACCGCGCCGCCCGTAACCGACTCAACCTGCTTATTAAGCACGTGAATGGCAGGCTCTGCCAAAACGACTGTCAAACCGATTAAGAAGGCAAAAAACACGATTAAAACAGGACTATTTTGAGCAAGCTGTGACCCCATCTTAAACCCGACAGGCACAAAACCAACCGCAACCGCGGTCAAGAAAATCACAAGCCCAAAGAAGGTATAAAAGATACCAACGACGATTTGTAAAATACGCTTTTTCGGGAGTTTTAACAAAGTAAATTGCAAGATAAAGAAAAACGCCGCAATCGGGAGCAAAGCAACGAACACTTCCTTGCTCGTATGTAAAATCTTCTCGAACAAGGCAAACCCAAGATTATTCTCAATCGAATAATCGGGCAACGTGTAATTGACTTCCCCGCTCGCAGTCAAACCAAGCAACATAACGGCAAGTATCGGCCCGATAGAACAAAGCGCGATAAACCCGAAACTGCTTTCCTTATCATGCTTATCGCCAAGCGCCGCGGACACACCCACACCAAGCGACATAATAAACGGCACGGTAATCGGCCCCGTCGTAACCCCGCCCGAGTCAAACGATAAGGGCAAGAAATCCACCTTGCCTTGCACGAGCATCAACGCCGCCAACGCAAAGAGTAGCATATAGAAAAACGTCATCAAATGCGCCAAATGCAAACGGAACACCACGCGGAGTACGGACAAGAGTAAGAACGCTCCCACGCCCACGCCGATAGTAACGATAAGCGTCGTACCGTCAATAAGCCCTGCAACTTGCGATGCGAGTACCGACAAATCCGGCTCGGCAATCGTAACGAATACGCCCATCATAAAACAGATGATTAAAAGAAGCTTAAACTTCCCAGACTTAGGCAAACCCGAACCAACCTGCTCGCCCATCGGCGTCATAGCCATATCCGCGCCAAGATTAAAAAGCGCCATACCCACCACGAGCGCAAGCGCGCAACACGCAAAAACCACCGCTTCCGTCATAGAAAAATCGACGAGCGGTGTGAGATTGAGTAAAAGCACGATAATCGCAACAGGGAATACCGAAAGAGCAGCTTCTTTTAATTTGTCTAACAAAATCTTAAGCATCTTATTTTAAGTATACCAACTTCTCCCTATTAAGTCAAGCGCTTCCGCGCGCGTAAACGTTAAATTTCACGAATATTTTACACGTGCGTATAAGATTTCTTGTCGAATATACCAATATGTACCAAAATTAAACTTTTTATTTTCAGGGAATCTTCACAAAACGAAAACGAGATTATCGCAAACGCATAGTATAGTATATGCAAAGTGAAACGGGTTTTCCTTCCCCGAATCACTCGTCTTGTCAAAGCAGGTGTATGCCTGCAAGGCAAGGTTTTCTAAACTATACCTCCTAAATACGGCGAGAGAACGCACCGAAAAGGGTGAGTTCTCTTGTTTTATTCATCTCGTACCTGCCTATGCCATAACAATATTCAACGCGTACCTGCCTATGCCCTAATAAAACAAAAAAATATCCCCACACAACCGCGTGGGGATATAAATATAGCTTTCAATTATTTATTGTTTTCAATCGAGCGCAAAGCTTTTTCTACGACGTTTTCAGCGGTGAAACCGAAGTTATTGAACAAGGTCTTTGCAGGACCGGACGCGCCGAAGCCGTCCATAGCGATAATTTCGCCCGTAGGTCCAGCGTACTTATACCAGCTATACGGCGAGCCTGCTTCCACGCAAACTCTTGCCTTAACGCTTGCAGGCAATACGCTTGCCTTATATTCCGCCGATTGCTTTTCAAACTCTTCAAAGCAGGGCATAGAAACCACTCTTGCTTGAACGCCTTTTTCAGCGAGCATAGCTTTCGCCTTCACGCAAATTTCAATTTCCGAGCCGTTCGCAACGAGCAACACGTCAGGCGTACCTTCGCAGTCTTCCAACACGTAACCGCCCTTAAGCGCGTCTTTACCGCTACCCGCGTATTGGGGCAACGCTTGACGGGTAAGCACGATAGCGGTAGGGGAAGTACCTTCCAAAGCGGAAATCCAAGCGCAAGCCGTTTCCTTACCGTCAGCAGGACGATAGACCTTCATGTTCGGGATAGAACGGAGCATGATAAGGTGTTCGATGGGTTGATGGGTAGGGCCGTCTTCGCCAACGCCGATAGAGTCGTGCGTGAGAATATACGTCACGGGCAAGTTCATAAGCGCGGCAAGACGCATAGAATGTTTACAGTAATCGCAGAACACGAAGAAGGTGGAGCAATACGCGCGAAGACCGCCGTGGAGTTGCATACCGTTCGCAATCGCCGCCATAGCGCGTTCACGAATACCAAAGTGCATATTTCTGCCTGCGAAGTTCGTAGCGGAGAAATCGCCGTAAACGTTAACCGCGGTGTTCTTCATATCCGAAAGGTTAGAAGGAGCAAGGTCTGCGCTACCGCCCATAAGCGAGGGCATGTACGGCGCGAGCGTGTTCAAAACCTTTGCGGAAGTTTGGCGAGTCGCCATAGGTTTTTCAAAATCAAACAAACCTTCAACGCTATCAAAGTCAGGCAATTCGCCTTTCATCATCGAAGTATAAAGCTTTGCAAGTTCGGGATATTCCTTTTCGTAGTTTGCGAACATGGTATCCCATTCGTCGTTGGACGCTTGACCGTTATCGATCGCTTCCTTACAATGCTCGTAAACGTAATCAGGACACTCAAACGCAGGGTATTCCCAACCAAGCTTTTCTTTCGTCAAGCGGAGATTTTCCACGCCCAAGGGCGCGCCGTGGGATTTTTCCGAACCAACGAGTGGCGAGCCGTAACCGATACGGGTATGGCAAATAATAACGGAAGGCTTATTCGCGCAAGCTTTCGCTTTTTCAATCGCCGCCATAATCGCTTCAACGTTGTCGCCTTGGCGAAGGTCAACGTGTTGTACTTGCCAGTTTTGCGCTGCGAATCTCGCGCCTACGTTTTCTTTGAACGTGCAGTTGGTATCGCCTTCGATCGTGATATTGTTATCGTCGTAGAAAAGGATAAGTTTTCCAAGTCCGTGCGTACCTGCAAACGAGCAAGCTTCATACGAAATACCTTCTTCCAAACACCCGTCGCCACAAAGCGCGTAGGTGTAGTGGTCAACGACAGGGAAGCCTTCCTTATTAAAACGCGCTGCAAGATGCGCTTCGGCAACCGCCATACCAACGGCAGTAGCGATGCCTTGTCCCAAAGGCCCTGTGGTCGTTTCTACGCCGACGGTGTGACCGTATTCGGGATGACCGGGGGTTTTAGAGCCGAACTGACGGAAATTCTTCAAATCTTCCATCGTCAAACCGAAACCGTACAAATGCAAAAGCGAGTAATAAAGCGCAGAGCCGTGACCTGCAGAAAGCACGAAACGGTCGCGGTTATCCCACGCGGTATTTTTAGGGTTGAACTTCAAATAATTTTGGTAAAGGGTATAGACGATAGGCGCGCAACCCAAGGGTAAACCAGGGTGCCCGGAGTTTGCTTGTTGGATGGCGTCCGCAGACAAAATTCGGAGCGCGTTAATAGTTTGTTTTTGAAGATCCATCTTCTTCTCCTTTTTAGCTTGGAAACAGGGTTTCCGTACGTTTTTCTTATGATATTTACATTATATAACATTTTCAAACTTTTTTCAAGCCTTTGACGTAAAAAAATGATACTTTTTGGCTATTTTTTTCTTCTACCTATAAAACCGAGCCCTAAATTTATAAAACCGTGTCTAAGAGATTGACAACCTTAAATAGAAAATGCTATAATACTTATCGAAAACAAGCCTTGTAATTGACGCCGAAAAACCGAGTTTTTTATAAAATGCAGGGGGCAGGTACGAGAGTTTTGGATTTAAGGGAGTAAAAATATGGCAACGGAATTAGAAGGAAACGTTAAGCTTCAACGCTTTATCGAATTATTAGCAAAACTCAATCATCAATGCGTGGACGCTATCAAAAGCGGTAATACTAAAGTTTTAGACGAGATGAACGCGGTAATAGAAGAAATGCACGCAATCCAAAGCGTTGGCGAAGAAGACGCATACACGGCGATCGAAGACGAAATGCAAACCATCGTGCAAAACTTCAACGCAATCGTAATGATGATGCAGTCCAACGAAGGGGCTATCCCCGACAAAGCGACGTCCACCGCCGTCAAGAAATTCTTGCATAACATTTTCGACGGTACGGTCGGCATCGTCACCAAATACGGACTCTGCTAAACGGAATATAAACGAAACGAAAAAAGCGCCTTTTAAGGTGCTTTTTTATCGTTTTATCTCGCTTTATCTGATTTCAAAAGAGTGTAGCTACCGCTTTTCAGTATGCGGACGAGTTGATCAGAACTACAAATCTTTTCTTCTGTCAAAATCCCGCCGGTTGGGGGAACTTCGCGTTCGTGTAAATCCGTTCCCGAAGTTTTGATTAAGGAATATTCTTCCGCCCAAGCTTCCGCAAGGAAATTTCTCGATTCGTGACCGATATGCCCGTTATACACTTCCACCCCGTCCAAGTGACAAGGCTTAACCACCGTCATATGATTTCTAAACGGATGCGCCTGTACGAACAACCAACCGTTTTCTTGGCAAATTTCATGGAACTGAGCAGGCTTCATCTCGAACATGGTAGGGTTGTTTCGCATAAATTCTTCGTTTGCGCCTATCCATAAATAGTCGTTGTAATTCTTAGTAAACCGCAATTCCGCGCCCAAAATTACGGTGAGTTTTCCTTCCGCCGCTCGCTTTAATTTCTCGTAAGCGTTCATAAAAAGGTCAACGTATTCCTGCCAAGAATTGCATTTATAGGTTTCAAAGCAATCTCGGTTAAAATGGTTGGTAAGCACGATGGAGTCGTACCCAGCGCTTGAATAAATATCTACGAGCGTTTCTGCGCTTTCCTTTCCGCATGGGCTTGCGTCGTTGCTATGACAATGTAGTTCCGTTCTAAACATCTTTCACTCCGTAAAATAAATTTTCGATAAGATTATACAATAAAAACAGGCGTTTGTCAACAAAGCAAAGGCAGGCAATTTAGAAAATATTTTCAGGCGAAAGCTTGAACGTTTTGGGGATATTTTCGGACATATCAATCAAGACTTCAATCTTCGGCAAGGCGTCCGTGTACCTGCCTTCGTACAAATACCCAAGCGCTTCGCTTAATTGATAATCGACGGTGTCAATCGAAGTATGTGGTAACCAAACGTGCAGGTTTTTCTTTTTCTCTTCCCAGTACCGTTGTACGGCAAGCCCGTCTTCGTGCGTGGCGACGCTTTGCTCCGCTTTCTCGTAAAGCGAGCATAAAATTTGCCGAAGTTCTGAAAAGGACTCGTTTACAAACCTTAACTCATAAGCGGAAACGCCAACGATAATCGCAAGCGCGATAAAAATACTCACAGTCGTCCGTATCATTTTCCATTCTCCCTTACCATAATTTTTCTTCCCAGTTTAGCCGAACCACGCCAAACTTCTTCCCGCGTTCTTGAAAATACATCTTACCGTTCCCGTCAATCGTCGCAACGAGCAGTTTTTGCGGATTTTTACAACCGTGTTCCGCTAAAATTTTGAAAAAGTATTCCTTTTCCCGTTTGGTGAGCCGAAGATTATCTTCGTCAAGCTTACCTTCTTTAATCAAAATCACAGGCAACGAAGTCTGTTCTTCTTCATAGTTCGGCTTTGGCAACGCGGAGAAGGAGCCGTTGGACTCATACAGCGCGTAATCGACGGCGTCAAGCGAGAAGTACCCTGCCGAGCGAAGACTTTCCACAAGGTCGGAAATGTCAAGATTATTCTTTTTAAGTTCCTTGTCGTCCACGCCGTTTTTATTGAGTACGATGCTCGGCGAACCGCTCACAATCGCCTTGGCTTTTGGGATTCCAAGGTCGATAAGACAAACGACTTGGTGCAAAAAATAAATACTCACGATCGCGATAATGCCGTACGCCAAGGGGATAGAAGTATCGCTCATAGGGATACAAGCAAGGTCGGCGATGATAAGGGTAATCACGAGTTCGTAGGGTTGCATTTCCCCGATTTGCCGTTTACCCATAAGTCGCATAATAAAAAGCAGGGTGACGAAGACGATACACGTCCGAACGAAAATGAGTGCCATAAAAAAAGTATGCGTAATTTCCCTTTCGCTATACGCAAACGCTTGCGTTTTTAGATAAGAAACGCTATAATAATAACAAATAGAGTAGCCATTTGCGCGTGAAGTGCCACCGAACGGGACGTTGTCGGCGGACGAAAGGAGAGAAGGACTCCTGCGGTGCGATGGCGCGTCCGCTTTCGGGGATAAAATTTAGCGAATTATTCCCTTGAATGTTTTTCAACGCGGACCTCTCTCGGGAGGTTTTTATGTTTTTTAATAGGCTTTTTAAGACCCTTTCAACGCTTTGGCAAAAACTGATTTTTTGTCCGCTTTCGGACGGAAAAACGCAAGCCAAAAAAATCGCTTATCTTGGTCTTGCAACCGCTTTTTCGGTGATAGCGAATACCTTTTTCGAGATAAAGCTCGGCGCGGTGCAGTATTCGTTCACGATAGCCGTTTGCGCGCTTTTAGGCGTTTTGATGGGGGCAGGTTACGGGTTTGTCGCTTGTTTCGTTGGCGACGCAATCGGTTTCTTCTTGCATCCGTTCGGCGCGTACTTGCCGTGGGTAGGGCTTTCAAACGGTATGATTGCCGTGCTTGCAGGCTTGCTTTTAACAGGCGAAAATTTCAAAAAGGTATGGGGCAGGTATGCGATTATCGCAATTTTTTGCCTTCTATCCTTCGCCTTTTGTACGGTGGGAATAACCAACACCGCGTTCTTCTTTTTGTATTCTAAAGGTGTGAGTTACGGCGCGTATTTTGTGTCAAGGTTCTTTATCCAAGGTCAAAT
>JAZQZK010000075.1:0-6460 GCA_045634025.1 Candidatus Scatosoma sp. | reverse complement strand
CAGAATACCCCAAAAATGCGATTCACGCCTTCAGCGCTATCGCTCCTCCGTACTCTCCGTAAATATTATAGCAAAGTGAGGAGCGTTTGTCAAGTCTTTGGGTAAAATTTTTTTCCTTATATCTAAACTTTTTATAAGTTTAATATAACTAAACCGTTGCCACTCGTTTGGAGTAAGCAACGGTTTACGTAAATTAACTGTATTTTTTAACGATTTCCTGCATCGCATCGAAGTTTTTAAGCATATCGCGAGCCAACGCAAGCTGACAACGAGCGCGGACGAGATTATGCTCGGGATAATGCACGCGGAAATATTTATCGCCGTTTAAGTAATCGGTAAGGAAACGTACCCCGCATTCCACCGTCATCGCAATCGCGCCGAGCGGTAACGAACGTTTCTCGTTATCGGTGACGAACGAACTGACTTCTTCTAAAAAGCCTTTGGTGAAGGCTTCGTATTTTACAAGATCTAACCCTGCTTTTGCAGTGTCCTTTTCGTCTTCGTCCGCCGTATTCGCGCCAACGCGGATAGCGTCGCCAAAGTCGAACGCGACGAGACCGGGCATAACGGTATCAAGGTCGATTACGCAAAGCCGTTCGCCCGTTGTTTTATCAAAAAGCACGTTGCTCGTTTTGGTATCGTTATGCGTAACGCGCAAAGGGATTTCCCGTCTTACCTGCATTTTGTAAGGCTCGCAAGCGACTTCTTCTAACGCGAAAAACCCCGCTATCTCTTCCGCAACTAAATGCTTTCTATCCGAAAGGTTGTTCTCAAGCGCTTCACGGAAGGCGCTGAAGCGTAAAATGGTGTTGTGGAAATGCGGAATTACGATATTCAGCTCGGACACGGGGTAGTCGAACAGGTATTTTTGGAACTCGCCGAACGCGCGTCCGCTCTGCTCGATTATATACTCGTTTTCTGCTCTTAAAGACGCTATGGAGTCGTCTATATAGCGGTAGCAACGCCAAAAGCTTCCGTCGTCTAAAATATGATAATAGTCGCCGTTTGCAGTCTTGCAATACCGTAAAACGGCTCGGTCAGCGTTTCTTCCCGAGCTTTCTATTTTTTGACGAATAAACTCCGTGACGGACGAGATATTTTTCATCACGCCGACAGGGTCCTTGAATACGTACGTATTTATTTTTTGGAAGACGTATCTTTCTTCTTTTTCATCGCGAAGAACTCGAACGCAATACGTGTTATTGACGTGTCCATTCCCGATTTCCTTGAAGCCAAGAAACTCCCCTTTTATTTGAAAAATCTTAGATAGTTCTAGTAATTTTCCTTCCATATACCACTTTACTCCCTTACCGAATTATTATAGCATATTTTTTTTGGCTTGTCAAGGCTTTCTCTGATTTCTCTGCGCTTGTTTTTCACTTTGATTGTATAAACTTTCTATCCCGGCAAATACTATGGTTATGAAAAAGTCTTTTTATTATTGTACGTTAGGGATTATAAATACGTTACTTTGCCTTTTACCCACCTTCCAAGCCTGTAAAACGGAGACGAGCGTTACGCCCCTAACAACCGAACGAACGCTTTACTACACACCGTCTTCCCATAGCGTTGAAATTGACGAAAAACTCGCACCTGCCCCCACTCTATCCGAATTTTGGGCGGTTGACGACGTGGATATTTCCATGCTTGATAAAAATAAAAAACACGTCGCTTTTACCTTCGACGACGCCCCGACTAGGCATTTGCCTGAACTGATACAAGTATTCCTAGACTTTAATAAAAATAACCCCGATTGCATCGCTTCAGCGACGATATTTTATAACGGTGTCAACCTTAACGAGTACACGCTACCCTATCTTAAAAACGCGTACAAATCAGGGTTAGAGCTTGGAAACCATACCTATTCGCATTGTGATTTGCGAACGCTTGCTAGCTTTGAATTAGAAAGAGAAATCTCGCTCGTGGACGAGTTTTTGGAGAGAATTGACGGCAAGCCCCTACATCTTCTACGCGCGCCCTACGGCGCCGTTGACGACAAGGTTCGGTCGGTTGCTAGAACCCCTATTCTCGACTGGTCGGTGGATACTTTGGACTGGACGGGAATTAGCGCGGAAGAAATTTGTCAAAGAACGCTTGACGGTTTAGAACGGGGCGGAATCGTACTTTTTCACGACGGAGCGGACAATACCGTGCAGGCGATCCGTACTCTTTTGCCTATTTTGAAAGAAAAGAATTATCAAGTGGTAAGCGTATCCCAACTCTCTAAAATCCATACCTGCCCCCTTAAAAACGGTGGTTTATACACGCGAGCAAGACCAAACAAAAGCAAATAAACCTATTTTTACAAAAAAAATCCTGCCTTGAAAGCAGGACTTTTCGTTACGTCTTTATTTAGGGAATTAGAATTTTTCTTCGCAATACGCGCGGAAGAATTTTACGCAATTATCAACCCATTGACAAAGCTTACTGGAGTTACCGGGCATTTCGTCGTTGACTTCAAGACTACCCGTACTTCTGCCGTGGAGCCCTTCGGGATATACGTGGAGTTCAAACGGAACGCCTTTCTTCGCAAGCGCAGTTGCGAATAATAAAGAGTGTTGACAAGATACAACCTGATCGGTTGCCGTCGCCCAAATAAAACTCGGGGGCGTACGTTTTGTAACGCCTTTATCAAGACAACGAATTTTTTCGCCAACCTGCAATTTTTCCTCTTCGGAATACCCAACAAGAATAGCTTCTTGCACGCGCTTACAACCTGCTTTTTCGGAAATTGCGGCGTACGAAAGCCCTACCGCCGTAGGTTTACAATCAAGCTCAACGCCTGCTTTCTTAGAAACGCTTCCGTATTCAACGGCAAGGTTTGCCGTAAGATGTCCGCCTGCGGAGAACCCGATCACGAAAATTTCGTCGGGGTTGACAAAGTACTCGTCAGCATGTTTTTTCACGTAGTCAACCGCGCTTGCAATCTCGATCAACTGTTCGGGATAACGCGCATGTGGACTGCAAAGATAAGTTAAAACAAAGGCTTGAAACCCTTTTGCTAAAAATTCCATAGCGATAGGCTCGCCTTCGCGTCTGCTAACGTGCGTATATCCGCCGCCGGGCGCGATGATAACCGCGGGTCTTCTCCAGTTTTCACGACCTTCTACACCCCAAGGGTTTTCCATCGCGATACAATTCAAGCTACCGCCTTTTACAGGGTAATATTCCTTTAATTCAACGACGTTTACTTTCATAATTTCTCCTATACAAATTTGTTTTTATTCGTTATCCGTAAAAAATTCGTTGTAGATTGCGTTGATACAAGCGTTGCACTCGCTCTTTTCCACACCGACGATGATATTAATTTCGTTCGTGCCGGCGTCTATCATTCTTACGCTGATACCCGCTTCGCTTAACGCTTCGAAGAGTCTTGCGCAAACGCCGACGTTTCTTTTCATACCACGACCTACCGTTGCAACGAGAGCAACGTCCTGAGAGACGGTGAGTACGTCGGGTTGGACGGTTTCTTTAATCTCCGCAACGAGCGTTTCTAAAACTCCGCCTTGAAGGTAATGGTCGTCAATGACAAGACAGATGGTATCAATCCCCGAAGGCAAGTGCTCGAAAGAAACGTTGTGCCTATCAAGTACTGCAAGCAAACGCATCGTGAAACCGACTTCGCTGTTCATCATAGATTTTTCAATGGTGATGACGGTGAAATTCGTCTTACCTGCTATGCCCGTTATAGGTCTCTCGGGCTCGGGAATGATAGCGGTTGGTAATATGTACGTGCCTTCGTCTTCCGGCTTAAAGGTGTTGCAAATGCGAATGGGAATTCCTGCCGTTTTGACGGGGAAAATAGCTTCGCTATGGAGCACGTTCGCGCCCATATACGAAAGCTCGCGAAGCTCGCGATAGGAAAGACGAGAAATCCATTTGGGGGAGTTGACGATTCTAGGATCACAGGCGTAGAAACCGCTTACGTCCGTCCAGTTCTCATATAGCGACGCCTTTACCGCGCGCGCTACGATTGCGCCTGAAATGTCTCCACCGCCACGGGAAAAGGTCTTGATTTGTCCGTCCGCGCCAAGCCCGTAAAAACCGGGGATAACCGCTTTTGGATATTTTTTCAAAAGCTCTGCGCCGAGCTTGAAGGTTTCTTCGGACAATACGCCTTTTTCGTCAAAGCGAATGAACTCGGTTGCGTCCACGAAGGGTATGTTAAGTACCCCTGCCATGATATTGCCTGCAAGGTATTCCCCACGCGAAGCGCAATAGTCTTCGCTGGCGCCGTTCCAAATATCTTCCTTTATCTTGTCGAGCATTTCGCGCATACCGAAATTCTTGCCCGTTTCCTTTTCGATATTCAAAAACCGCGTTGAAATTTTTTCAAAAGCATCTTCGAAATTAGCGGAGTCCTTTTCGCTTGCCGATTTTGCGCAGGCGTATAAAAGGTCTGTAATTTTTATATCCCCGCCAAAGCGTTTACCGGGCGCGGAAACGACGACGTAACGACGTTCTTCGTCCGCATTCACTATCTTCGCCGCGGCGAGCATAATGTTTCCGTCCGCCATGGACGTACCGCCGAATTTGCATACTTTAATTGCCATACTTAAAAAACTCCTTGATAAACGGGAATCCTACCTGCCGTTTATCGAAAATCTATCATCAATTCCATTTTACAATATGCGTAAAAACTCTTTTTCGTCAATTACACGTTAAGCAGGATAACTACGAAAAAGGCGAGTAAAAGCGAAATCGCCTTTATCCAGAATTTAGAGATAAATATCGCTTTCAAAATTTCAAAAAATCTATTCATCGTTCGCCTCCTTATCTTCTCTTATCCGACAACGGAAGTTCGTGCCAGTAATAATCCTTCAAAACCGTTTTGAGCATGTCGTAGTCGGCATAGCGTTGCACGTTGCCTTGTTTGATGACGGAGATGATACCCGTCTCTTCCGAGATTACGATGGAAATTACGTTCGCAACTTCGGTTATACCGATACCTGCTCTATGGCGAGTACCGAAATCCTTGGGATAGTTAGTCTTTTGCGTGAGCGGTAAGAAACAGCCTGCGGCTTGGATTTTATGGCCGCGGATAATCATTGCGCCGTCGTGCAAGGGCGCTTTGGGGAAGAAAATGCCTTCGATTAACTGGCTTGAAATTTCCGCGTCAACCATGACACCGCTTTGGAGTACTTGACGGGGCAAGTTATTTCTCGACAATACGACAAGCCCGCCAATATTGTTCTTGGACATATTTTGCAGTGCCTTGATAATGTCCGCAATCGTCTTTTCAACGTCTTCACTGGAACGGTTTTCCGACATACTAGAACTGCTCTTTTCCGTCGTTTTAAGGGGGTTCAAGTTCATATCAAGAAGACTCTTTTTTACTTCTACGTTGAACATGATAAGGAAGAACATAGACATCATGACGACGAAGTAGAAAAAGAAATTCTTATCCACGAGCCTAAACGCGCCGGTCTCCGCCATTACGCCAACCGCGAGAATAAGCGCCCAGTACAAGACCATAAGACGGGTTGCGTCGTTGTCGCGTAAAATCTTCGAGACGTAGAAAATACAGCAAAAGAAAATGAGAATCTCAACGGCGAATGCAAACGAAAACGCAGAGAAGAATCCCCCCACGCGGTTCATTAAATCCACCATATCCTGTTCAAAGGTCAATAATCCGTTCATACCGTTCTCCTTTATGCCTTTTTGATTAGAAATTAGAAAAATATTTTCGCCGTTACCAGCTGTAACGCCGAGCTTTGCGTAAGTTCACCGCATTTGAAACCGCTGATCGCGGAAAATACGCTTTTGTATAGATAGGTTATTCGCGACCTGCCGAATTTTGTGGCGAGTTCGCGGTTTTTCTTGACTGCGTACTGGTTCATAGACAGGGCGGCGGCGACTTCAGCGTCGCTACCACGCATACCCGAAACTTCGTATAAGCCCTTGAAATGCGCGCACAATGTCGCAAGCAGAGCCGCTTCGTCGTAGCCTTTTGCGGAAAGTTCTTTTAAGATTTTTTGATAGCCGTTGAAATCCTTGCGAGAAACGGCGTTTGAAAGCTCGAATATTTTATACTCGGAATCGGGATAGACGACTTCGTCCACAATCTCGTCCGTGAGCTTGGTTAAGCCTTTCGCTTGAAGATAAGCCAAAAGCTTTTCCGTTTCCATTGCGATTCTCGACATGTTATTAACGCAATAGGACGCGATTTTTCCGCATACGATTCCGTCCGCGAATACCCCTTCTCGTTTACAGGTCAAATAAATCCATTTCTTGATGGTCTCTTCGTCTGAACGAGCGCAGTCCACGTAAACGACGTTTGGTTTCTTTTGAAGGTTGGCTTTCTTGCCCTTGTCCGCCGTCTTTCCGCTATCCGTTTTCTTTTGCGAGTTTACGATAAAGAGAATGGCGTAGCTGGGCGGATTCTCAAAAAGTTCTTTTAAGTACTTCTCGTACTCTTCTTCCGTCGGATAAAAATCGGATACCTTGACAAACCGTTTCT
>JAZQZK010000074.1:0-11807 GCA_045634025.1 Candidatus Scatosoma sp. | reverse complement strand
GTCCATTTTTTCGAGCTTATTTCTTCTAGATTGCGCGGATTTGCTGGTGGACGGGCCGACGAGATTTCTCGCCACGTACTGTTCCATTCTCGGGATTTCTTCTTGTTGTTTTTCGTATTCTTTTAGGATATGCGTAACCTTTTCCGCTTTCAAGATTTTATATTTGGAGTAGTTACCTTTGAAGGTGGAGAGTTTTTTGTTCTCTAATTCGTAAATTTCTTTGACCGTTCTATCAAGGAAATATCTATCGTGGGAAACGACCAAAATTGCGCCTTTGAATGCGGACAGGTAATCTTCCAGCCAGAACAACGTTTTCATATCAAGGTGGTTGGTAGGCTCGTCCAAGATTAAAAGTTCGGGTTCTTCAAGGAGAAGTCTGCAAAGCTTAAGCCTTGTTTTTTCTCCGCCTGACATCGTGGAGATTTTTTGCTCGTAACAACCTGAAAACCCCATACCGCCAAGCACCGTTTTGACACGGACTTCATAGTTGTAGCTATCGCGCGCGGCGATTTGTTTGTTGAGCGATTCGTACTTTGCCGAAAGCGTTTTATACTCGCTTGAATGCTCGTCCGTTTGGGAGATTTTACGCTCGATTTCACGCATATTGTCTATCATGCGACGATCGGTTTCGAAAATGGAGCACATTTCTTCGTACACGCTTGCGTCCGAATCGTATCCGCCGTTTTGCGCCAAGTACCCGATTTTTGCGCCGTTTTTACGGAAGAGTTTTCCGCTTTCCGCGTCAAGTTCGCCTAAAATCAGCCTTAAAAGAGTGGTCTTGCCTTCGCCGTTTCCGCCGATTAGCCCGACTCTGTCCCCTTCCGAAAGAGTGAAATTGGTATTTTCGAGCAGGACTTCGCCCAAAAATCCGTACGTTAAATTTTCGCTTGCAACTAACATAGAAAAACTCCGAAAAATGCGTATAATAGTCTTATGAACAGTAAAATTTTATTGAAAATTAGGGGAATGGAAGAAAAACTGCTTTTCGCAAACCCAAAACGCGCCGCAAAGCTTACCGATAAAATCACCAAATTAAAGCTGAAAGATTAAAAGGTAGGGGGCAGGTATGCGTTGAACGAGTGAAACGAGCGTTAAAAATCCCAAGACGGGATAAATTTTTCGTTGCTTGACGAGCGTTCTTGTGTGAAAAGGTTAGTAATTCCAAGGCTTTCGGCGGTATCGAGCGCCGTTTGGTATTCCCTTGCCGTGATAGGGCGGTTGAGTTCGGGGAAGTTTTGGGTATTGCCGTAGGGGGTGTACTGGCTCATCAAGCTCAAATACACGGTAGGGGGCAATTCTTCTTTGAACCATTTTAAGATTGCCCGCGTGTCGTTTACACCCATCGGCATTACGAGATGGCGGACGATAACGCCCGAGAGCATTTTTCCTTCGTCCGTCATTTTTAAGGGTTTGTTTGCCATAAACTTGACGGCTTTTTCCGCGACGTCAAAATAATCTTCCCTGCCCGTGTAGCGTTTTGAAAGGGTAGGGGAATAGAATTTTACGTCGGGCAAGTAAATATCAACGAACGGGTCGATAAGCTTTAGCGTATCGACTTTTTCGTATCCGCTGGAATTGTAAACGACGGGGATTTTAGGCTTGTAAATCTCAAATGCGGGTAGCAGGTACGGGATTAAATGCCCTGCCGTTACGAGCGAGATATTCTCCGATCCCTTATCTTCAAGCTCCTTAAACACGTCCGCAAGGGCTTTCGGGGAGAAGTCTTTTCCGCGTTCTGCCCTTGATAATTCGTAGTTTTGACAAAACACGCAACGAAGGGAACAGCCGACGAAGAAAATCGTACCGCTGCCGTTTTTGAAGGAAATGCACGGTTCTTCAAAGGGGTGAAGATAGTATTTTGCGATTTTGGGCGTGGAGACACCGCAAACGCCGACGCTTTTTTGCCTGTCTGCTCCACATTCTCTTGGACAAAGTTTGCAGTTTTTCTCGTCGTAGGTAAAAATCGACATAAATCCACCCGAAAAATAGCTTTATTTGTCTTTATTATAGCATAAAAACAAGAATTTTGCAAGCTTAAACGCTTAAAGCTGAAGAAAAACGAAAAATCATACCGAAAAAGTTGACAAATTTCGCAAATTAGGATATAATAAAATCCCGTATTGTGTAAGGTTACATAATTTTATGTAAAATTATGGCAAATTACGGGAAATTTTCCGCAAATCCCAAGCGCGGAAAACGAACTATGTTAAAAAGAGGAGTTTTTACATGAAAAAGTTTTTTACCAGCGAAAGCGTCACCGAAGGGCATCCCGACAAAGTTTGCGATAATATCTCCGACGGTATTTTAGACGCAATTTTAACCATTGACCCCACGGCGCGTTGCGCCATTGAATGCGCGGCGGCGTTTGACAAGCTTATGGTTATGGGCGAAGTCACGACGACGGCGAACATTGACTATGAGAAGACCGCGCGTGAAGTTATTAAGCGTATCGGTTATGATTTCGGTAGCTTTGCATACGATAAATGTAAGGTGATCGTGTCTATCCACGCGCAATCGCCCGATATCGCGATGGGCGTGAACGCATCGCTTGAGAAGAAGACGGAAGGCGGGTCCGACGAAGACACGCTCGGCGCAGGCGACCAAGGTATGATGTTTGGCTATGCTTGCCGTGAAACGGAGGAGCTTATGCCCCTTACCCTTACCCTTTCGCACAAGCTTGCAATCCGCTTGACACAGGTCAGAAAGAGCGGAAGACTTAGCTATCTTCGCCCCGACGGAAAAACGCAAGTTACCGTTGAATACGTGGACGGTAAACCCACGAGAGTGGATACCGTAGTCGTTTCCACCCAACACGATAACGAAGTTTCGCAAGAACAACTTAAAGCGGATATTAAGGAATACGTTATTAAAGAGATTATCCCTGCGGAATTGATGGACGAGAACACCAAGTTCTTCATCAACCCTACGGGCAGATTTGAAATCGGCGGACCGGAAGGCGATAGCGGACTTACGGGCAGAAAGATTATCGTTGACACCTACGGCGGAAGATGCGCGCACGGCGGTGGCGCGTTCTCGGGCAAAGACCCTACGAAAGTGGATAGAAGCGCGGCGTACTATTGCAGATACGTTGCCAAGAACTTGGTTGCGGCAGGGCTTGCGGACGAGGTTGAAATCCAAGTCGCTTACGCAATCGGCGTTGCAAAACCCGTTTCCATTTTCATCGACCCGCACGATACGGGTAAGGTCAGCGAAGAAAAACTCGTTGAAATCGTGAAAAAGGAATTCGATTTTAGACCGTATAACATTATCCGTGAACTTGGTTTGCGTAGCCCCGTGTACGCGGCGACGGCGGCTTACGGACATTTTGGCAGACCTAACTTCGCTTGGGAAAAGACGGATAAGGTGGAGACCTTAAAGAAATATTTATAATAAGCCTCTGTGACAAAAACACTAAAAATATAAACAACAAAGGAAAAACGATTATGGCAAAAAAATTGACAATCTCAAAGAAACTCTCAAATAGAAAGTATCGCCCTGCGCCTAGACCGTACGCAGCTTTTTACAAGTTCGTAATGGTGGATATTGTTGGTCGTAAGTATAAGCCTAAATTTCATATTATCGACGACGTAAACGATTGCGACGGACCTTGTTTCGTTATTTTCAATCACTTGTCGAGAATTGACCATTTGTACGTTATGGGTTCTTGTTATCCAAGAATTACCAACATGATGGCAGGTTGCAGTGAATTTTATCGTAAGAAGTTTTCTTTCCTTTTCGGGCTTAACAAAGTTATTCCCAAAAAGAACTACGCTCCCGATAAGCTTTCTATTCGTGGGGTTAGCGAAGTTATTAAAAAGGGCGGTTGCGTAACCTTTGCTCCTGAAGGGCTTGCAAGTGATTACGGTGGAAATAAGCCTATCGTACCCGGTACGAGTAAAATGTTCAAGCATTTCAAAGTTCCCGTGTATTTATGTTATCTTGAAGGACAATATTTGCAAAACACCAAGGTTTGCTTGGATCAAAGAATCGGTGAAACGCACGCGACTATGTCCCTTTTATTCTCGAAAGAGGATATAGAAAGATTGTCCGTTGAAGAAATGGACGATATCATTAACGAGAAATTCCGTCGCAATGAATACGCTTGGAACGCGGAAAAGAAAATCAAGTGGAAGACGAAGGGTAGAATTTGCCACCGTTTGGAGGATTTCTGTTATAAGTGTCCTAAGTGTGGTAAGGAATTTACCATGAAAGGCGAGGGGAATAAGATTGAATGTTCTAACTGCGGAAACGGCGCAACGATGGACGATTATTATCAATTCCACCCTTACGAAAACGCAGTTATTCCTGCGTCGCCTTACGACTGGGTTGAACAAGAACGCAGAGATATTATTAAGGAAATTCGTGAAAATCCCGATTATTATTTTGAGGACGAGTGCGAAATGGGTAACTTGGACGAATATAAGCTCGTAGGGAATAATAAGACGAGCTTTATCGTCGGTTCTGGTAAAGTCCGTATCGACCACCAAGGTCTGCACTATAAGGGTACGAGAAACGGCGAGCAATTTGAAATGACCATACCGTATAAGAAGTTGTATACGCTTATAACGGAAGTGGATTCAAGTTTCTTCAATTTCTGGTACAACGGCGAATATTTCGATATTTTCCCCAAACATCATACCGTTGGGAAATTCTCCTTGCTCGTAGAAGAAATGCACCGTTATCACGTGAATTTCTATAAGAACTTTAAGTGGAACGATTACATGTACGAAGGCATGGAACTTGGTATTGACGAGAAGTAATTTCTCGATAAAGGCTTCGAAAAGCAAAAAAACTTCTAATGGGGCGTGAAAAAATGAACGCTAAATTTCTAAAGCAAAAAAAATATATCGTTATCTTTTTGTTTGTGATAGCATGTATTCTGTCCCTGATCTTTATGGGCAAGGTCGCTATCAATTACAATATTTCCGATTATCTTGACGATAGTACCGAAACGAAAATCTCGCTCAATATCATTGAGGACGAGTTCGGTTTGACGGGCGACGTGCAAGTTATGATTGAAGATATTAGCGTGGAAACCGCAAAACAAGTCAAGCAGACCTTGAAGGGTGTGGATAACGTATTGACCGTTAATTTCAACGAGAATAGTACCGACTATTATAAGGACGGTAACGCGTTATTCGTTATTCTCGTTGACGGAGACGAGTATTCGCAAAAGGCGAACGACGTTGTTGAAGACATTAAAATAGCGCTTGACGAAAGCTTTGCAGGTAAAGTATATTACGGCGGTGGGGTTGTGGAGAAAACAACCCTTCGTAAAGCCATACAAACGGAAATCCCGTTCGTGCTTGGCGTTGCGCTGTGCTTGGTCGTGGCGATTATGCTACTCACGTCAAGTTCTTGGATAGAACCGCTCGTTTTATTGTTAGCGTCGGGCGTTGCCGTGCTTATCAATATGGGTACGAACGTGTTGTTTGGGCAAATTTCCTACATAACCAACGCCGTCGCGGCGATTTTACAGCTTGCGCTTTCCGTCGATTACAGTATCGTGCTTTTGCATAGTTACCGTAAAATCAAGGAAAGGGAAAAGAATAGCCAAAAGGCTATGAACCTTGCGGTTAAGGAAGTGATAAAGCCCGTTTCCGCAAGCGCGCTTACCACGATGGCAGGGCTTTTCGCGCTTCTGTTTATGAGCATGAAAATCGGGTTTGATATCGGTACGGTTTTGATGAAAGGTATCGTAATCTCCGCTATCGTTTCCTTGACCTTGCTCCCTGCGTTACTTCTTATCTTTGAACAACCGCTCCAAAAAACGAAAAAGCGCGAGCTTGTGATAAAGGGTAAAAAGTTCTGCGATATGTCCTTTAAGGCAGGCAAGTCCATTATCCCGACGGCGCTTGCTATCATTATCGCGTGTGGCGCGTTGCAGTTTGGCAACACCTACACCTTCACGGACAGTAAAAAGACGAACTCTACCATAAACGACGTGTTTGGCCGTAATAACAGCGTTGTCGTCGTGTATGAGAACGTTGAAGATAGCTACCAAAAAGAAAGGGTGTTTATTGAAAAATTAAACGCTTACAAGACGTCGGACGGCAAGAACGTTTTGAAGAGTTATACCGCGTACAGTAACACGGTAAGAGAAACCTACGATATTGACACGGCGGCGGAAAAACTCCAAATTTCTAGAAGTGATTTGGAAATGCTTTATACGATGTACCATCTCTATAAAGACAATAACCGCGTCACCTTAAATCCCCTTGCATTCTTCGAGTATGCAGACGAGCTTATTAAAAACGATCCCGATGCGGCAGGGTTTACGAGCCAAGAATTGTCTAAGGCGGTTAGTATGATGCTCGTCATCGACGAGATGTTGAATGGTTCGCACACCGCGCAACAATTCCATACCCTTGCAACGACGGGGGCTTTGGAAGGCGCGGAGCTTGATTTGTTTCCCGTGAAGCAAATGTACGGCTTGTATCAGTACGATACGATCGCAAAAAATCCGATTAACGCGAAAACGTTAGTGGATTTCGTCGTTTCTGAGCTTGGAAAACCCGAGATGTCGGGCTTAGTCAACGAAGATATCGCGCAGGCGGCGGAATTACTGCCACTTCTTGATACGGTGATGAACGGCTCGCATACCGCGGAAGAATTCCACGCTCTTATCACGACGGGTGTTTTGGAAGGCGTTGTGGATATAGACGTGTTCCCTATCGAGCAAATGTACGGCTTATATCAGTACGATGATATCCAAAACGCGACGCTTACCGTTCGTGGCTTGGTGGATTTCGTCGTTTCCGCTTTGGAAAAGCCTGAATCAAGATTAGGCGCTTTGGTAAATGCGGATATCGCGCAGGCGACGAAGTTGTTGCCTCTTCTCGATACGGTAATGAACGGCGAGCATACCGCGGAAGAATTCCATGCTCTTATCACTACGGGCGCGTTGGAAGGGCTTGTGGAGCTTGATTTGTTTCCTATCAAGCAAATGTACGGTTTGTATCAGTACGATGCTATCCCTGAAAAATCAGTCGATTTCAAAACGATGATAGAATTCCTTGTCGAAGCTTCCAAAAAACCGGAGTTAGACGGTATGATAGCTAAGGAAGCTACGGACGCGCTTCAGTTGCTTTTAGACGGTATCAATATGATGGAAACGCCTTTGACGAAAGAAGAATTCCAAGAATTCACAAAGGCGTACGGCGTGGACTTGGATCGCGTAGCGATTGCAGGGATTTACAGGCTTTATAAGATGTCCAATCCTGGTACGGGGAATGCGATTCCGCCTATTGATTTGATTAAATTTGCCGTCAAAGTCGGGTTTGATATCGGCTCGGCGGGGAATATTGTCAACGCTTATGAAAAGATAAAGAAGAGCTACACCTACGAAGAGTTCTTGCCTGCGCTTAAGGATATCGTAAAAGACCTTACGGGCGAAACTCTTGATATGGACGTTAGCGACGATACCGTGCAACAGTTATACATCATGTATTTCTTTGACAAGGGCGTCATTCCCGATAGTAAGATTGAAGGTAGAACGTTTATAGATTTCATTAAGGCGACGGCGGAAACCAACGATATCGTCGGCTCTCAACTTCCCCAAGAAGCGAGCGCGATGCTTTCGGATATTACGCTCGTTGACGAGTTCTTGAACGATACGACCATTTATGAGTTTGACGAAATGACGGCGAAGATGCTTGATTTGTTAAACGACGTTCAAAGCGTGGATATTAGCGGCGCGCTTAAAGATACGGGTATTGTTTACGACGCCGTGCAACAACTGTATATTATGTATCTCTTTGAGCAGGGTGTTATTCCCGATATCGAGATTTCAGGCAGAGAGTTTGTGAAATTCCTTAAAGACGTGGCGAAAACCAACGCTATCGTTGGTTCTCAGCTTCCCAAAGAAGCAGGCGCGTTGCTGTCTGACGTTATCATCGTTGACGAGTTCTTGAACGATTCGACGGTTTATGATTACGAACAAATGTCGGCGGCGATGGTTGACTTGTTAAACGACGTTGAAAGCGTGGACGTAAGCGGAGCGCTTGACGGTTCTGGTATTATCTACGACGCTGTGCAACAGTTGTATATTATGTATTTTTACGGTCAGGGTATGGTTCCTGATATCGAAATTTCAGGTAGAACGTTCGTTGACTTTATTAAGTCCACGATGCAAACGAACGCGATCGTGAAAGCCCAACTCTCCGAAGGTACGGGCGTGATGCTTTCTGATATTGCCGTCGTTGACGAGTTGTTGAGCGATACCAACGTTTACAATTTCAAAGAAATGGCGACGAAGATTGCTCAAATGCAAGAGAATATCCAAAGCATGGCTATGAGCGGAACGCTTGATAGCGAGAAACTTTCGGGCGTGTATATCAAGTATGCGGTGACGAGCGATAACGAGATCACGGACGCGATTGAAGCGAAGGACTTGCTTGACTTCGTGCTTGAAAACGTGGATACGAACGAGTTCTTGAGTGAAAAGGTGTCCGGCGATAGGCGTGTTAAGTTGCAGGAAGCAAAGGACGCTATGGAAAGCGGTACCGACCTTCTTATCGCTGAAAACTATTCTCGTATGTTGCTTTCTATTAATCTTGAAAGCGAAAGCGCGGAGTCAACCGCGTTTGTGGAATATCTTCTTAGCTCGGTTAAGGAAGTGTTCGGCGAGAGTGGTCACGTTGCAGGCGAGATGGTTTCGACCTACGATTTGCAAACGACGTTCGATAAAGATAACACGCTCATTGCTATCTTCACGATTATTTCTATCTTCCTTATCGTAATGCTCGTCTTCCGTTCGCTTTCTTTACCCGTCGTGCTTGTGGCGGTCATTCAAGGCGCTATATGGATTGCGATGTCCACGTCGCTTTTAACAGGACCTATGTTCTTTATGAGTTACATTATGGCGACCTGTATCTTGATGGGCGCGACTATCGACTACGGTATCTTAATGGCGACGACTTACGTTGAAAGCAGGGCCACGATGGATAAGAAGGAATCGCTTTATAAGGCGGTGGAAGTGGCTATGCCGACGGTGTTTACTTCGGGTATGATACTCACCATTTGCGGGTTCGTTATCGGGCTTATTTCTAGCCAAAACGCAATCGCAACCGTTGGGTTCTTGCTCGGGAAGGGTACGCTCGTTTCGATGTTTATGATTACGCTCGTGTTGCCCTCGATTTTGTATTTATTAGATGAGTTCATATTAAAGTGGACGATGCGAAGAAAAAACTAAAAAGTTGTTAATACTTAAGAAAAAAACAAGGAGTATAATTATGGAAAGAAAATTAAAAGGTTTCTTTGACGAGTTTAAGAAGTTTATCACGCGTGGTAACGTTTTGGATATGTCCGTCGGTGTCATCGTCGGTAGCGCGTTCACGGGGATTGTTAACGGGCTTAGTAATTTCATCTTGAAACCCCTTATCAATTTCTTGCTTGCAGTTATTTTGGGTAAGGACGCTTTGAGCGAGCTTTATACCTTGCTCAAGCCCGTTTACGACGACGCAGGCGCGCTCGTTTTAGCGGAATCTATTTATTTGGACTGGGGCGCGTTCATCAACGCCGTTATCAATTTCTTCCTTATCGCGTTCGTGTTGTTCTGTTTGGTTCGCGCGATGAACAACCTTGCAAAAGCGCGTGAAAAATGGGTTGATAGCTTGGATTTGGACGAGAAGAAACTTTTTATTGAGTACCGTAGAGCAGGGCTTACGAAGAAGGAAGCTTTGCAAAAATGCGCCGAGGAAAAGAAAAAGCATATTGCGGAAAAACAAGAACAGGAACGCATTGAAAAGGAAAATGCGGAAAAGGCTCGTCTTGAAGCGGAAGAAAAGGTTATGGCGAATACTCGCTTATTAGAAGAAATTCGTGATTTATTGAAGAATAAATAACCCTTTTATAAAAAATCTCGATTTGGCTCAAAAAAGCGATTGACTTTTTGGGCGTAAACGGATATAATTATAATCAAAGAATAACCATAAAGGCGATGAAAAAGCAGGTTGCTTTTAGAACGATTTACAGAGAGCGCGCTCGTGGGCTGAAAGGCGCGAATTCGGAAAAGTATACCATTTCACTTTGGAGCTGTGTCGGGGAGCGTGATTTTCACAGGTAGTCGGCAACGCGTACCGCGCGTTATAGCGGAGAATAAGGCGAGTGTTTTTCGCTCGTGAATACAGGTGGTACAGCGGATTTTTCGCCCTGTGGGTTTTATGCCCACAGGGCTTTTTATTTACGAGCCTTGTATATACGTCGCATTTCTGCGTTGCGCTACGTTTTTCTAAGTCGTGTACGCTTATGTACACTCCTGTCGAAAAGCCTCGCGCGCCTTGAACTGCTCGTATCTCCAACGCTCCGAGGGCTTGGTCGGGCGATTGACGAAAGTCCTCGGTCAGCGAACTGCAATTTTTAAGCACGAGAGAAAGATAGAAAAATTAGGTCGAGGGATTGTCCCTCGTGCTCGTATCTCCAACGCTCCGAGGGTTGGTCGGGCGATTGACGAAAGTTCTCGGTCAGCGAACGGTAACTTTTAAGCACGAGAGAAAGATAGAAAAATTAGGTCGAGGAATTATTCCTCGTGCTCGTATCTCCAACGCTCCATGCGTTTGTTCGGCAACGAACAACTACACTTTTACGAATTTGAAAGATAGAAAAAACTGAGGTCAAACGGTCATCGTTTGTAGAAATCTAGGTCAAGCGTTCGTCGCTTGGAGGTTATTATGGCAGGAATTTACATTCATATCCCTTTTTGTAGGCATAAATGCTCGTATTGCGATTTCGCGTCGTTTCCCGACAAAATCGATTACGCGGAAGCGTATATGGCTTGTTTGTACAAAGAACTTAAAATGCGCGCAGAAGAACTTAAGGACTACGTTTTCGATACCGTCTATTTTGGTGGCGGTACGCCTTCGTATATTCCGCCGAAGCTTATTTTGGGCGCAATGAACCAAATCAAAAAATGTTTCAAGCTTACCGAAAATCCTGAAATTACCCTTGAACTCAATCCCGGCACGATAGGTCAAGCAAAGGTGGATACGTATAAGCAAGCCGGTATTAACCGTTTTTCTATCGGGCTTCAAACGGCAATCGACGAACAGCTTGATGACCTTGGTAGAATCCATAACGCTCGGGACTACGTGTACGCAACCAACCTTTTAAAAGGAGAAAATTTCTCCACCGACGTAATGCTCGGTCTTAAAAATCAAACCAAAGACGACGTTCGTAAAACAATCGAGCTTGCGGTGAAATGTGGCTCAAAGCATATATCCATGTACGCGTTGACCGTCGAGGACGGCACGCCTATCTACACCGATTACTTAAATGGGGAACTCCCCGATTCCGACGAAGTGGCGGAACTTTACGAGTACGGGTACTCACTCTTGAAAGGCTACGGCTACGAGCGCTACGAAGTTTCCAACTTTGCGAAAGTCGGCTATGAAAGCAGGCACAATTTAAACTACTGGAAACGCGGAGAATATATCGGCGTAGGGCTTTCGGCTAGCTCGTTTATGCGCGGAAAACGCTTTACTAACACCTTCAATCTCGACGAGTATATGAAATGTATCATTTCAGGATTCTATCCCGCAGTAACTAGCGAGGACGTCGAGGGGTGGGACGCAAAGTTTGAATACGTTATGCTCGCGCTCCGTACCAAATACGGCGTGAACATGTCTGAGTATAAGCAAACCTTCGGCGTAACCCTCGCTGAAGATTTCCCTATAGCCCTCAAAAAAACCGTTAAATATTTAGAGCTTAACGGCGAAAATTTGCGCATAAAAGACGAATACTTATACACGCAAAATAGCATACTCATGTACTTCTTAGAAGAGCCTCATGAGAACGGTTAATTTCGTTTG
>JAZQZK010000073.1:0-7290 GCA_045634025.1 Candidatus Scatosoma sp. | reverse complement strand
CTCGAATACAAACGCGTATTACTTTCCCAAGGTAAATCTCAGCTCGTTGCAAGGCCTATCAAGCCTATTGACGACTCTTTGCAGGTCTATGAACTTCCCCAATCCTTCACCCGTGAGGACTTGAAACGCCTTCGTGAAAGTAAGCAAAACATCGCCGAAGACACTGAGGCTTACGCGGAAGAGCATAAGAACGATCTTCGTTACGTTGAGTACAACAAACAGTTTGAAGAACGCGAAACCGCGTTAAAGAACGATACGGAAAAGAAGAACAAGAAAAAGAATAAACCCAACCAAAGATAACCAAGGAGTTCTTATGAAGAATAATTCGGCGTATTCCACGCTTGCCGACTGGTTTGAATATCTTAACGATGACTGCGACTATGAAAACTGGTCGCAGTATTTACTTGCAGGCGTTAGCGAGTATCTTGTTAAAGAAAAATCCCCGATTACAGGTCTAGACGTAGGCTGTGGTAGCGGGTATTTCACGCGCGCGTTCACAAGACACGGCTATATAATGACAGGGGTGGACGTGTCGGTGGAAATGCTTGATAAAGCGCGTTCGCTCGCCTTAAAATCGGGCTTGAATTGCGAGTATTTGCTTGGCGATATCACCAAGTTCAAAACCCCGAAAAAGTACGCTTTCGTCACGGCGATTAACGACTGTTTCAACTACGTCCCCAAAACAAAACTCTTAACGGCGTTCAAGCGGGTTAGGGACTGTCTTGAAAAAGACGGACTTTTCGTTTTCGATATCAGTTCGGAAGGGAAATTTTTAAGAAAAATTGCAAATACTGTGAGCGTTGACGACCGCGACGACGTGACGTATTTAAGCTTTAATAGCGTAGAAGACGATAAAGTCACGATGGACGTGACGCTGTTTGTCAAGCGTGAAAACGCTAATTACGAGCGTTTTGACGAACGCCATACGCAGTATATCTATAAGGAATCGGAAATCCTTTCCGCGCTCGATAACGCAGGGTTTACTCTCTTAAAAACGGAAGGGATCTACGGCGAAGACAAGTCCTTAACGGACAGGCTTTATTTCTTCGCTAAACGCAAATAAGGGGGCAGGTATGAACGTATTAAGAACGCTTATTTACAACGGCGAAGTCTCGCTCACGATTGCGGACACGACGGCGCTTGTAAACGAAGGAATAAACCGCCACCACTTAAGCGGGGAAACGGCATCGGCGTTTGGTAGAACGCTGTCTATGCTTACCTATATGAGCGCGTGCCTTAAAGAACGAGCAGGGGAGATCTCGCTCGCGTTCAGAACGGAAGGCAAGCTTTTGAATCTTTGCGCGTCTGGTAATGCAGATCTTTTCATTCGTGGATATATCGACTGGAACGACAACGCAACCACCCTTCTTGGCGACGGCTCGTTGACGGTGGTCCGCGACGACGGTTATAACCGTCCCTTCGTTGGCGCTTGCGCGATGATGGACGGGGATTTAGACGAGAATTTTGAAGAATATTATAGAATCAGCGAACAGCTCCCGACGAATATCGCAACGAAAACGATTTTAAGCGACGACGGAAGCGTGGCTTTTTCAGGCATAATCGTATTACAACCCCTGCCGTTTGCAAGCGAAGAAACGCTTAACAAACTTAAAAAGGGCGAAGAACTTTCAAAGCTTTTAGACAAAGTCCAAACGTCTGGACTGTTAGAAACGGCAAAAACCGAGTTCTCTGCTTTGGAAGAACAATGTATTTTAAGAGAAGCCAAATATCACTGTAACTGTTCTAGGGAGCGTCTTACGAGCGTACTCGTGTCCTTAGGCAAAGCGCAGTACGCGCAGATTATAAAAGAAGAAGGCGAAGTCCGGGTGCATTGCCATTATTGCAATACGGATTACGTATTCACGAAATCGGACGAAGAGATTTTATTCCCTGAACAAAAATAAATTTACACGGCAAAAAGGCAAGGTATTAACGAGTGGGCAAAACACGGAGAATAGATTTTAGCGCAAAGCGTTTTAACGCTATGGCGGAAAAATTCTACAACGAGGGTAACTACGTATCCGCGTTGCGTTTTACGTTCCGTGAAATTGACGAGAACGGCGAGAACGAAGTTTCACTCAATAGACTTTGCGATATCTATGAAAATTTAGGCTTGAATTCCACGGCGGTAAAGTACCTGTTCAAACTACTTGACATCAGCGATGAACTTGACTATCCCGACGTGTACGAAGGTCTTGCGGTCAACTATCTCAATATGGGCAAGGAAGCGCAGTCGGCGTTTTATTACAATTCCTTGATAGACGCGGATGATAGCATTTCAAGTGAAATGAAACTAGAAATCGCCGAAGCCTTCGCGCAAAAGCCCAAATCACCCTTTAAGATATCCTATCCGCCTAGGCTTGCGGAATACAACGAAGAGCTCGATATCGCCGCCCGCGCGTTAAAGCGTGGGGATTGCAAAAGGGCAAGTCGCGCGCTTGAAAAGGTGGAAAAAGGCTCGAAACAATACGAAACCGCTAGGGAGATGCTCTCGCTTTCTTACGTGCTTTCAGGGAAGCTCGAAGAGGCAAAATCAGTTTGTGAAGAGATTTTAGAGACAAACCCCGATAGTATTCGCGCATGGGCGACTTTGGCTGCGACCTACCTTGAGTCCAAGGAATACGACAAGAGTAGGGAAATCGCAGTAAAATTAAGCGGACTGAAAACGGACAACGAAGAAGAATTATATAAAATCGCAACGGTATGCTGTGAAAACGGTTTACACAAAGAAGCATACGACCGTTTCGTAACGCTCGAACGCAACGCGCCCTTTGACGGTAGGTTGTTATATTTTAAGGGCGTTTCCGCGTATAAAAGTGGGTTCTTGGAAGACGCGGTAGCGACCTTTTCCGATCTTTGCGCAGTCTATCCCGACGCGCCGGTGGTGGAATATTACCTGCAAGAAATGCGAAAGGAACTCGATTTAAGAAAGCAAGGCGAAAACCCCGACGCGCTTGATATCAATTATTTTTACCAAGTCCCTAAAACAGAGAGAGACAGGCGTTTAGAGTTTTTAATGGGCGTTGAAAAAGCCCGTAAGGAAGATGCGGAACTGCTCGGCGCAATCGCGAACGCAACGGGTTTACTCCGTTGGTGCTTCGACGAACACGACGGTATGGACTACGATTTGCAATACGTAGCATGCTTGGTCGCAAACCGCTCTAAACAGGACGAATTTTTACGAGACGTGCTTTTAGATAACGAAGTAATCGACGTCTTAAAGCTTGAAATTCTCAAGCTGTTTTATGAACGCAACGAAAGAAGAACGCTCGGCGTTGTGCTTTACGACGTCTATCGTAAAGTGGAGCTCTTGCCTATAAAAATCGGCAGGAAACAACGCAAGAAGTTTATCTCTGCCTACGCTCGAACGGCATCCAAATTCGCGCTCGCAAACGAAGAATACGGCGAACTTTTACACTCGTCCGCAGAAACGTTATACCGCGCTCTCGAAACCTTTGACTGTCTTGACCATGTCGATAACGTTGACGAATGCGCTTGCGCAATCTATCTTCTTTCCGACGTCAAAGAATGGGGCAAGAACATAGAAAAAATGGCGGCGGCGTTTGAAGCCAACGTGGATAAAGTAAAAGTACTTTTGACGACAGTAGCCTGTTATCGTCAGTCCGACCGCGACCTAGATTTATTGTTTTAACGGACTAAACGCGTATATACTTCGCAGATCTTCGTTGTCGCTCGGTCGCGTACTTCTTGTACGCTCCCTTGCTTCGTCTTGGCTTGCTTGTATCTCCGCGTTTGGTGATAGTAGATTGGTAGACGGGCGAAAGAGAAAACTAAATTGAATGGAAGAAATTATGAAACTGATAGATTTTGACGGATTATTCGACGAAAAACTTGCCGAATACATTGAGAAAAACAAAGAAAAATACACGGAAAAACAATGGGAAGACGTTATCCCCAGAATGTATAAAAAGTTTGGCGATACCATCATCAATAAGCTTGGTTGTTCTCCTAAAGGCTACTACGCGAAAATGACGGAAACGGAGCTTGTAGAAACGCTGTACGCGCATCTCACCAAGGACGTACCCGTGCCTGAATTTTTATGCTCGGAAATTGAAAACAGGGACACCGTACCCGCGCTTTTAGGCTTGCTTGATAAAGCGGAAGAAAGCGTAGCGAATTACGTCGTCAATCTCGTCGGCGCGGACTATCGCGCAAAGGATAGCTATTTTTCCATTCTCATAAACGAGAAATTCGACGAAGAGCTTCGCTCGGACGTAACGGACGTTTTACGCGCGTTTTCGGACGAAGTCAAGGCGGAAGCGCTTGCCTATTACCGCGAAGGTAAAGCATGCGCGTATATGCTTGAAATATTGTCGCGCGTGAAGACTCGCGATGACGAAGTGTTTGAAACGCTCTTGAACGCCTTCCTTACCGACGAAGAAAACTTGCGCTTGAACGCAGGGTATCTCGCTGCCTACGGTGACGAACGCGCCCTTAACTACTTGCTTGAAAAAATAGAAGATAGATCGCTTGGTTTCGTAGAATTCCAAGAACTCAAGTACGCGATAGAAGCGCTCGGCGGAAGCTACGACGAACCGCGTGATTTCTCGTCGGATAAGGACTATCTTGCAGTAGAAGCAAGCGGAGCAAGTCTTTCAAACGGATTAAAAAGCTAGTAGCGTACAATAAAATATTCATAAGCGTAAAATTCCCCGCATATAGTAAACAGTAAGGTTTATTAGGCGGGGATTTTCTTTTCCCCAAGGAGGTCTTGATGGAAAATTATAGCGTTTACGAAGATATGGCAAACCGCACAGGCGGAGATATTTACATCGGAGTCGTCGGTCCCGTGCGAACGGGTAAATCGACGTTTATAAAACGGTTTATGGAACAGCTCGTCTTGCCCGTTGCCGACCCGTCCAGAAAAAGCGTAATGACGGACGAATTACCTCAGTCGTCGTATGGTAAAACGGTCATGACAACCGAGCCGAAATTCGTGCCTGCAAAGGCGGAAAAAATTAAACTCCGCGAAGGCGCGGAAGTATCCGTGCGCTTGGTTGATTGCGTAGGTTTTATCGTTCGTGGCGCGAACGGTTTTGAAGAAGACGGTCAGCCCCGTCTTGTCAATACACCTTGGCAAACCGAGCCTATGTCCTTTGAAAAGGCGGCGGAACTGGGTACGGAAAAAGTCATCAAGGAACACTCCACGATAGGCGTTCTCGTGACCACGGACGGCAGTATCACCGACCTTGCAAGAGAGAACTACGTAGAAGCGGAAGAGCGCGCCGTGTCTGAGTTGAAGCGTATCGGAAAGCCCTTCGTTATGCTTCTAAACGCTAAAAATCCTAACGCTTGCGAAGGCTTACGCAACGAGCTTGAAGAGAAATACGCCGTACCCGTGTTAGCGGTAAACGTAGAAAAGATGGAGGAATCGGATTTTCTTTCAGTCATGCAAACCATCCTTTTCGAGTTCCCTTTAACCGAAGTGGAAATCCGTCTTCCCAAGTGGTTGCAATCCTTACCCAAAGAACATAAACGCGTAGAGTCGCTTTTTGATATTTTGAAGAGTGAAGCGCCCAAGCTTGCTAAAATGAAGGACTGTTTCTTGCTCGAAGAACTCTTTAGTGAAGCTGACGATTTTATCTCTCCCAAAGAAATTATAATGGATTTAGGCAAGGGCAGGGTTGAGATTTTCATTGACGCCAAGGAAAAACTCTTCTACGAAACGTTGAGCGACGAGTGCGGGGAAAACCTTTCAGAAGCTTTTGAATTGTTCAGCTACGTGCGTTCGCTCTCCCAAGCCAAGCGTAGCTATGAAAAGGTCAAAGAAGCGCTTGAAATGGCGGAAAAGACGGGGTATGGTGTGGTTGAACCGCTTGAAACGGAGCTTGCGCTTGACGAACCAAAACTCATTAAGAAAAGCGCAGGGTACGGGGTACGCTTTAAGGCAAACGCGCCGGGCTATCATATCGTAAAAGTCAACGTCACGGGCGAAGTCTCGCCCATTATCGGCACAAAACAACAAGGCGAAGAATTCGTTTCCACGGCTGTGGATAATTATAGTTCTGGGACGGGCGAAGTATGGCAAACGAATATCTTTGGTAAGTCGCTTAAAGAACTCGTTATGGACGAACTTTCAGGGAAAATGAACGCAACGTCGCCCGAAGTAAGAAGAAAAATGCGACGCACGATCACGCGGATCGTGAACGAAGGCAAAGGTGGAGTTATCTGTATCCTGCTTTAGGAAACCGCAAAAAAAAATCGGTATAAAAGTTTGAGAAAGAGTGAATACTGATAGCGAACTTTTTAAGGGAGGTTTGTTATGCGTAAAAATAAGTCGAAGAAGACGAAAGTACCGGTGCTAGACGAAAAGGGATACGCGGAGTATTTAGACTATCTAAAGCGGGAAGGCGATACGCAACCCCACGCGGAATTGAAAGCGCAGGGGCAGGTTCGCGTAAACGCCACGCAGGTAGAAGAAAAAGGTATGTAAAGCGAAAAACGCCTACGGGAAACGCTCGTAGGCGGAATTTTTTTAAGAAAAACCCAAAAAAAGTAAAAAAAGTCGATTTTTTTCTAGAAATGCAGAATTTTTTTTTGTAAAATCCTTGACCGAACGAGAAAGATATGCTATAATTAGAAAGACAAGAAATGTTTTTTCAAGGTTGCTCGTCTGCTTTTACGAAAAAAGGTCAGCGTTTTTTCAAAACAGGCAGGGGCAAACGTGTAAAAAACGGTTAGCAAAAGTTGAAAAATGAATTCATTTTAGAGGTGTAAAATGTCTGATAACAAAATCAATGCTTCCAGAACCAATCAAGAAGGCAAAACTCCCGTAACGGTGTCCGAGTTCTACACGACGATTGACAATCTTTATAAGAAAGTCGTCGGCGAAATGTATGCCCGTATAAACGCTCTTAAAACCGAGCTTAACAACGAGCTTAAATATAACTCGGCGCAAATTAACGCTTTTTGCGAAGCTACGCAAAAAGAATCTGCGGTTGTGATTGAAAGAGGTAAAAAAGCGATTGACGCTGTTTATAACGGTGTAAAGAATAGTTATCAACAAAACCAAATGATCCACGAAGATTTGGTTCACCTTATCACTGAAGATCTCACGGAAAAAATCGAAGAAATCGTAACGGAATCTTTGGAAAAAAGCTGTGATTTCGATCAAATTACATACGAAGGTATCCAAGGCTGTATCGACTACGATAAGATTGAAGAATCTGCAAAAACTTCCGCAGACGGCGCAGCTGAACGCGTTATCGGCGCTATCGTTGATCTTGAACTCGTTGACAGAATCACGGAAAAGGTTGTAGAATCTCTTCC
>JAZQZK010000072.1:0-3912 GCA_045634025.1 Candidatus Scatosoma sp. | reverse complement strand
CCACGAAGTAATTGCGCCTGTCGTTGACCAAATCGTTGAAATTCATAAGCTTGGCGTAGAAGTCGGGCTGGTTATCGGCGGGGGGAACTTCTGACGTGGCAGACAGGGTACCAACATGGACAGAACGACTGCCGACCATATGGGTATGCTTGCAACGGTTATGAACTCTTTGGCGATGATGGACGCTATAGAACAACGCGGTGTGCCTGTACGCGTACAGACCGCTTTGAATATGGTGTCTTTGGCAGAACCGTTTATTTTAAGAAAGGCGCTTCGTCATTTTGAGCAAGGCAGAATCGTAATCTTCGCTTGCGGTACGGGTAACCCTTTCTGTTCGACGGATACGGCGGCGGCGCTTCGCGCTTGCGAAATCGGCGCGGATATGTTGCTTATGGCAAAGAACGTGGACGGTATCTACGATTCCGACCCTAAAACTAACCCCAACGCGAAAAAATATGAAAAGCTTACCTATTCGGATATCATTAACCGTGGCTTAAAGGTAATCGACTTCACCGCGGCGACTATGTGTATGGAAAACAACGTTCCCACCCTTGCGTTTGGTTTGAACGAAGAGAATTCTATTGTGCGCGCTGTATGTGGGGAACAGTTGGGTACGGTTATTAGCAAGGACTAAAGAGTTAAACGCGCATATACTTCGCAATACTTTGTCGAACTTGCGTTTTCCCTTGCTCGTGTACGCATTAGTACACTCCCTTCGGGAAATCCGCGTTCTTCGCGTCTTGCTTGTATCTTCGCGTTTTAACGGTAGTCGGGAGCTCAATTTATAACACGTCAAAATACAGCGTTGAACTCCGCTTTGTTTAGGTCACGTACGTCTAAGTACGCTCCCGTCAACAAATGCTCGTTCGCCTTGTCTTTCTTGGTTCTAAATTGAGCTGAAAATACACATGTAAAATAAGAAAAAATAAATTCAGGAGATATAGATTATGATTGAAAACGAAAAGATTGAAGAAATGATGTTTGAGCTTGAAGAAAAGTCTGAAAAGACGATGAACGCGCTTGAAAACGAATACGCGTCTATCCGCGCTGGTCGCGCGAATCCTCGCGTACTTGATAGAGTGGAAGTGGAAGCTTACGGCGGTATGAGCAAGCTTATCGAGCTTGGTAACGTTGCTGCTTTGGACGCGCGTTGCTTACAAATCAAGCTTTGGGATAAATCTTTGCTTAAAGCGGTTGAAAAGGCGATTTTGCAATCGAATTTAGGTCTTACGCCCACCAACAACGGCGAAGTGATTTTGATTAACTTCCCCGTAATGACCGAAGAACGCAGAAAAGAACTCGTTAAGCAAGCGAAGAAGATGGGGGAAGAAGCGAAAGTCGCTATTCGTAACCATCGTCGTGATGCAATGGACGTTATCAAGAAGATGAAGACGGCGAAGGAGTTGTCTGAAGATGAAGCGGCAGGATGCGAAGCAGACGTAGAAAAGGAAATCGCATCGACGATGAGTAAAGTGGAAGCAATTATCGCGGCAAAAGAAAAGGACTTGATGTCTATTTAACTTCTATTTAGAGTATGGTTGAGAATAAAATAAGCGAAGGGATTAAAATTCCCGAACATATAGCCATTATTATGGACGGAAACGGGCGTTGGGCGAAGAACCGTTTGATGCCAAGAATGATGGGACATAAACAAGGGCTATCGAGAATGATCGAGCTTATCGAGCATTGCGCTGAGATTGGCGTGAAATGCGTGACGGTGTACGCGCTTTCTACCGAGAACTTGAAAAGACCGAAAGAAGAGTTGGAGGGACTTTATAACCTTATCCGCACTCGGTTTGTAGAGCTTACCGATAGACTTATCAAAAACAATTCGAGAATGAGAGTTGTGGGGGATTTGTCTTTATTGCCCATGGACGTGCAGGAAATTCTTTTGGATTCTGAAAGCCGTTCGGCGCATTTGACGGGGTTTAACGTCAACGTTGCGCTTGCGTACGGGTCGAGAGCGGAGCTTGTTCGCGCGGTTAACCTTGCCGTTGAAAAGGGCGAGAAAGTGACTGAAGAAAGCTTGTCGAGCTTGCTTTATACGGGCGGTTTGCCTGATCCCGATTTAGTGATACGAACGGGGAAAGAAAAAAGACTGTCTAACTTCCTTTTGTATCAATCGGCGTATGCGGAGCTGTATTTCTCCGATAAAATGTTCCCTGATTTTTCGACGAAAGACCTTGATATCGCGATTGAAGAATACTCTTCGCGTGTGAGAAGGTTTGGAAAAACGGACGAACAAAAAGCGGAAGAAAATAGATAAAGGTAAGGGGCAGGTATGCGTTGAACGTAACTTGCCTAGGGAAAGGATTATTATGAAAACGAGACTTATATCGGGGATTGTGTACGTGGCGATACTCACTATCGCGTACGCGTTAAAGGCGCTCGTGCACGATTTATGTTTCGATTTATTGATCTATGCGTTTGCGCTCATAGGCACGAGCGAGATTGTGAAGGCAGTTGGCGATAGGCTTACCAAATCTCAAAAAGTTTTGGTGTATGCGTTCGCGATCGTGTGTATTCCGTTCGTGGCGGTGGCGGAGCTATACCGCTTAGGCGCGCAAACGACTTCGGTGTGTTTTTTAGTGTTTGCGGTTTTGAATTTTTGCTTGTTCGTTTTGAAACACGAAGAAACTACGCCTGAAAACGTGGGAATGAGCTTTTTCTGCGCGGTGTACCCGACGTTGATGCTCGTACCGTTGACGCTTGCAAATCATATCGTTGACACGCCGACGATGGAAAAGTACGCGTTTAATTCAAATTTAGCGGTTTTGTTAATTTTGGCGATTTCGCCTATATCCGATACTTTCGCGTATCTGTTTGGTAAGTTCTTGCGTGGAAAATTCCCCAAGAAGATGGCGGAGTCGATTAGCCCAAACAAGACGGTTATCGGCGGTATCGGTGGTATCGTTGGCGGAATTGTAGGCGGCGCAGTCGTGTATTTCATCTACAACGCGTTGTTCGGCTCGTTTGATGAAATGCTCGTTTGGTTGCTCGTCTATATCGCAATCGGCGTGGTTGCGGCTATTGCGAACGCGTTTGGCGACCTTGTGGAAAGCGGTATCAAACGCAAAATCGGGATTAAGGACATGGGCAAGATTATGCCCGGTCACGGTGGGATTTTGGATCGTATCGACGGGACGTTGTTCGCCACGATTACGGTGTATCTCGTGTTCGTCGTGGTTGCCTTGGTTACTGGAATTTGATTACCTATTAAACGAAAGAAGTACCCTTGACGGGTACTTTTTGCAAACTTGACGGAATTTCCGTTAGAGAATATCCGTGTATAAACGGGAAGGAAAAGGTTAACATGAAAGAAATTGCTTTAATCGGCTCAACCGGTTCAATCGGAAAACAGGTCTGTTCCGTCGTCAGACGTCACCCTGATAAATTCCGTATCGTCAGCATCGTTGCGAATTCGTCTTCGGACGAGTTCTTAAAGCAGGTTTGGGAGTTTAAGCCCAAGTACGCCGCGCTTGCAGACGAAGTGGTTGGCCGCGCGATTGAAAAGCAAATGCCTACGGGCGTCGTTTTTCGTTATGGGAAACAAAACGCGCTTGACGGCGCTTCTTACGGCGACGTTGCGGTGGTTGCCGCGACGGGCTTTGCAGGGCTTGGATATTCCCTTCGCGCGATTGATGAAAAAAAGGCGCTCGCGCTTGCGAATAAGGAAACTCTCGTTTGCGGTGGCGAGCTTGTAATGAACAAAATCAAGGGGGCAGGTATTGATTTAATGCCGATTGATAGCGAACATTCCGCGCTTTGGCAGGCGCTTGGATTCCGCTTGGACGCGCCCTTTAGACGGCTTATTATCACGGCGAGTGGCGGTCCGTTTTACGGTTGGGATAAGGAGCGACTTGCTAGTGTTACCCCTGCATCCGCGCTCAAGCACCCGACTTGGCAAATGGG
>JAZQZK010000071.1:0-4588 GCA_045634025.1 Candidatus Scatosoma sp. | reverse complement strand
CGATTGTACCGACCCGTACTCCCCCAAAAGCGTCCGCGCGAGCATGAGCGGAATCTTCTTCACTAAGCTGTATTTCGGCACGCGTGAAGAGATTATCAACGCGCTCGACGGCGTGGAAGTTTACGTTGCGGATATGGACGGCGAGAACATTTTCTCAATCACGCCAAACGAAAAATTTGCGCTTGCAATCGGCAACGAAGGCAACGGAATTTCCAAAGAGATTTTCTCTTGCGCAAGCAAGACTTTGCGTATCCCCATGCAAGAAACGCAAGAAAGCCTTAACGCATCGGTTGCGGCAGGGATATGCATGTATCTACTTTCAAAAACCGACTTTATAGAAAAATAAACGTGGATAACCCATAAGGAGAAGAATATGTCAGGACATAGCAAATGGCACAACATACAAGCAAAGAAAGGTAAGGCTGACGCAGCGAAAGGCAAAATTTTCACCAAAATCGGTAGAGAAATCGCGGTAGCGGCAAAGAGCAACCCCAACCCCGACACGAACAGCAAGCTTGCGGATATCATCGCAAAAGCAAAGGCTGCGAATATGCCCAACGACAACATCATGCGTTCGATTAAAAAAGCATCGGGCGAAATGAGCGGTTCGGATTATAAAGAACTCACCTACGAAGGCTACGGCGTAGCAGGCTCGGCGGTCATCATCACCACGCTTACGGACAACTTAAACCGTACGGCAGGCGACGTAAGAGCAATTTTAGGCAAGCATGGTGGCTCGATGGGTAACACCGGTTGCGTATCCTATAACTTCGAAAACAAAGGCTATATCGTAATCGAAAGAACGGTAGAGCTCGACGAAGATACCATCACGGAATACGCCCTTGAAGCAGGCGCGGACGACGTAGTAGTAAGCGACGACGTTTACGAAATCTTCACCGACCCCGACGCATTCTCGGACGTAAGAAAATACCTTGAAGAAAAGAACAAGGAACTCGTTGCTGCAGCGCCCCAAGGCCGTAGAAACGAAGTACAGGAAGATAAAATCGTATTCATTCAAGCAGAAGTTGCAATGATCCCCCAAAACAAAATTACTTTGCCTAGCGACAAGGTAGAAACGTTCTTGAAGATGATCGACGCGCTCGAAGAAAACGACGACGTACAAAACGTGTACCACAACGTTGACCTTCCCGACGACGTAGAATAATAACGATATACGCTTTACGGAATTTCCCGTAAGGCGTATTTTTTATCCGAAAAATCCCCATAATTATTTTGTTTTATTCCTAATCGTAATACATAAAAAAACGAAAAGGGGAGATAATGCAAATTTTTGAAACGATAGCCTTCGTTCTTGCCGGTTGCGGCGCGTTTTTGATAGGGTTCAAGGTTTTGAGCGAGAATATGGAAAAACTCTTTGGCAAAAACCTAAAATCCCTGTTTAGTAAAACGTCCGAAAAGAAATTCGTCGGCGTAGGATTAGGCATAGCCACAACGGCGCTCATACAAAGCTCCAGCGTTACGACGGTAATGGTAGTAGGCTTTGTGAACGCAGGGCTTATGAGTCTGTATCAAGCGGCAACGATAATTATGGGCGCAAATATCGGCACGACGATCACGGCGCAAATCGCCGCGCTTAACACCCTGCCTATCAACACCTTTTTCATTCTCTTGCTCGGCGTTGGCGTGTTTATGGACTTATTCTCAAGAAATCAAAAAATCAAGCACGGCGGACTCGCTCTTGCAGGCTTGGGTTTAGTGTTTTTAGGCTTATACGTAATCTCTGCAACGATGGGCGTGTACGCAGATACGAGCAAATACCCCGAAGTCGGCAAATTCCTTTCTTCGCTCACAAATCCCTTCTTTTTACTGTTTTTTGGGATTATTTTCACGTCGATTATGCAATCGTCAAGCGCCGTCACTACGATAATTATAGCAATGGCAAGTTCGGGACTTTTAATCGGTATGGTGGACGGAGTAATGACGAACGCCGTACTATATATAATTCTCGGCGCGAATATCGGCTCAACGACGACGGCGTTGCTCTCGTCGGCAGGCGCGAACGTGAATGCGAAAAGGGCAGGGGTAATTCACTTGCTCTTCAATACAATCGGTTCGTTGATTTTTATGCTACTTCTTCTCACGTGGAAAAGCTTTTTCCAAGACACCTTTTGTCAATGGTTCAAAGAACCAAGCACGCAAATTGCAATGTTCCACACCTTCTTTAACGTAACGTGTACTTTTCTTTTCCTGCCGTTTACCAAACAACTTGTCAAACTCTCCACGCTACTCGTCCCCGAACGGGCAACAAAAAACACCTAAACCAAATCGGTTTAGGTGTTTTTCTTGGCGACCCAGAACGGGCTCGAACCGTCGACCTCCAGCGTGACAGGCTGGCGCTCTAACCAACTGAGCTACTGGGCCAAGAAAGATATCAAAAAAAGTTTGGTGGGCCTTCACGGATTCGAACCGCGGACCAATCGGTTATGAGCCGACAGCTCTAACCAGGCTGAGCTAAAGGCCCATCCAACGCCGTGAAACGGCCTGATCGCTTCACAATGCTTGTATATGATATCCTATTTTGAATAAAATGTCAAGTAATTTTTAGAAGAAAAACGAAAAAATTTTCCGACAAACCCTTCTTTTTTTCGACGCAAACTCCAAAAAATCTCGTTTCAAGGTTTAGTATAATTTTTTAGCACGGAAAACGGACGAAAAAATCAACACAAGGAGCAAAACTATGAAAATTTCAACGCATATCGAAAGCGGAATTTTACATATCGTTTTAGACGGCGAGATGGACGAGTATTCAGCGTCCGCGGCCCGTCGCGAAGCGGATAGACTAATCGACCTTTCCCCACCCTTAGACAAGGCGTATATCGACCTTGAAAAAGTAACGTTTATGGACTCAACGGGTATAGGGTTCTTAATAGGCAGGTACAAAAAACTGCAACGGCTTGGCATGGACGTCTATCTTAAGAACCCCAACCCCACGGCGGATAAGGTTCTGTCGCTTGGCGGGATTTACACGCTAATTCCAAAGGTATGAAGGAGAGAATAAAATGAAAAATTATATGAAATTAGAGCTTCTTGCAATCAGCGAAAACGAAGGCTTTGCCCGTAGCGCGGTAGCGGCGTTTGCGCTTACGCTCAATCCATCTCTTTCCGAGCTTTCGGATATCAAAACCGCAGTCAGCGAAGCGGTTACGAACAGTATCGTCCACGCCTATAAAAGTCGCAAATCCCCTGAAAACAAAATCCTTCTATCCTGCCAAACAAAGGAAATGGACGGCGTGGGGGAATTACATATCCAAGTGACTGATTACGGCTCGGGAATAGAAAACGTAGAAGAAGCGATGCAACCCTTTTTCACAACTCTATCCCCAAGCGAGCGCGCAGGTATGGGCTTTACCATTATGCAAGCGTTCAGTTCGGAGTTCTATGTGGAAAGCGAAAAGGACAAGGGTACGACGGTCACGATGATAAAAAGGATCTCGGAAGGGGGAAAGTCGGAAGAAAATGCTTGACGACAAGCAAACGCTGGAATATATCCGCAAAGCAAAAACGGGCGACGTTGTAGCAAAGGAAACCCTGCTTATCAATAACGTATCGCTCGTAAAATGTATCGTCAAACGCTACCTAAACAAAGGCGTGGAGTACGACGATTTATTTCAGCTCGGTTCTATGGGTTTTTTGAAGGCAATAGGGGGCTTTGACGAAAGTTTCGGCGTAAAATTTTCAACGTACGCCGTACCCATGATCGCAGGTGAAATCAAACGCTTTATGCGTGACGACGGTTCGGTCAAGGTCTCGCGCGCCATGAAACAAACGGCGAAAGAAATCAATCAATTCGTTGCGGAGTATACGGCTAAATTCGACCGCGCCCCGTCGGTAAAAGAGATCGCGGAAAAATTCAAAATGGACGAAAGCGAAACGGTCTTCGTTATGGGCTCGTCAAAAATGCCCGTGTCGCTGTATAGTGGTACGGAATATAAGGACGGCAACGAAAAGGAACTCATCGAAACGTTACCCGCCGAAGATAAGCAAGAAGATATGCTCGATAGACTGCTATTAAAAAGCGCGATAGACGACTTGGCGGAACGTGACAGAAAAATTATCGTTTTACGCTACTTTAGGGATATGACGCAAAGCGAAGTCGCGGAAAAAATCGGGGTGAGCCAAGTCCAAATCTCACGGATAGAAAACAAAATTATCAAAGAATTTCGACAAAAACTAGACGGTTGACGGTAAAAACGTAAAAACTTTTTACCGTTTTTTAATTTATGCCTTTTTTTCGTTTGCCCTTAAGCGTATAAATTTGTTATAATACGTATATGAGAACAATTTTCCCCGTGAAAAAAACTTCATTCTTAAAACAGTTATCGCCTGCTAAAGCGTCGGGCTTTGCCTATTCGCTCTCGACTATTTTTTCCTTTTTGTCAGCGTTTATGCTCATTATCGTACTCGGCGCGCTTGGTTTACTCCAAGACGGATATACGGAGCAGGACTGGTATTTATACCTTGCCTACCTTACGCCAAGTCTTTGTTTTTTAATCTTGACTTTTTTATACGTTAAGGACGAAAAGACGACGATAAAAGAACTCGCGCGTCTTCCAAAGGCTAAATATTT
>JAZQZK010000070.1:0-7234 GCA_045634025.1 Candidatus Scatosoma sp. | reverse complement strand
ACGGTAATGCAGTAGGCCAAAAACCTCACAGCCTTTATAGAACGTCAAAGGGTACGTTAGCGATTGATTCTACTATGGTTTCCCCTCACCGTTATACGCTCGCGTTTGAGCCCGGTATTGCTTATAGATCTTATAATATGTCGCAAAGAGGCTTAAGCTTCTATTACGACAACGAAACCAATCAAATTGCCGTGCGCGCTACGAGATGGTACGCTGCGAACGGCACGACGAGACTTGAAAGCTATGAATCTGCTTCCACGCGTCTCGTTGCTGACCTTTCCAACGAGCTTATCTATCCCGGTAACACCTTCAAAGGTTTCACCACCGGCGAAGTATACGTGAGCATCACGCCTGCTGGTTTTGGCTCAACGGGTGAAGCAAATCTCGACATCGTCAGTATCGGTGAGGACAAAATGTCCATGGATATGTTGGCGAGCAAAGAAAAAGACACGACGGCTCCTATCATTAAGGATACGTACGATTTCACGAAGTACAACAAGATTGCGCTCGGTGAAGAAATCTCCGTTCCTAAAGTAATTGCTGCAGATATGGCTGTCGTTGGCGATATCGTTGCTGACGCAAAGGTATATTACAATGGTTCGACGATATCCGTTAAAGACGGCAAGTTTACGCCGACCTTGAAAGGTAAATATACGATCGTTTACACGGCGACTGACCCTTCGGGCAACAAAGCTACGAAATCGGTAGATTTAACCTGCTCGGATACGTACGCTAACGCAGTATCCCTTTCGCTTGCTCAAACTTCGGCTTCCGTAGATGCTGGTTTGACTTGGGAAGTTCCCGGATGCACGGTAAGTGGTTTGTATACGGATGCTTCCAACGTTAAAGTTTACGCAGACGGAAAACTTTTAGAAGATGGTAAACTTTTCGTAGATCAAGTTAAGAACTATAAATTAGAGTACGTTTATGAAACGCCGTTCAAGACCTACACGGCAGAATGTACCGTTACGGCTAATTCTTCCGATGAAGTTGTATTTAGCGAGATCTACTTGCCTGAGTACTTCATTGCAGGCGCAAGCTACACCTTAGATCCCGTTATGGCTCAAGAGTTCTTGGCTGTTAAGCCTGCTCCCTACGCTGCGGAAATGTACATGAAGGCTGGCGACGGCGCGTACGCAAAGGTTAACTATAAGAACGTTGCAATTCCTAGCAATGCAAGCACCGTACAATTTAAGTACGTTGCAGCAAACGGCAAATACGTAGAAAGCGATCCTGTTAAGGTTGTAAACGTAGGATTTGGCGGAACGCTTAATAAGGCGGAATACTTCCAATCTGACGATGCTACGTTCACCAAATCGGCAAACGAAATGGCTACGACGTACACGATGCAATCTGGTTCTACGATGAAGTACGTTAACGTCTTGTCGTTGACCTATTTCAAGATCGACTTCACGGCAACCAACGCGCAATGCATTAAGTTCACGTTGACTGACTATTACAATAGAGATAATACTTTGACGCTTGAGTTAATCCACAGTGTATCCGATGGCTCAAATGCAATGGAAGTTTTCGTTAACGGCATCAGCGTTAAGAAGGTTATAGGAACGACGTTCCTTGGCGTAGCGACGAGCTTGAACTTCACGAATGGTATTGAAATTACGACGGATCAATTGCTCACTGGTCCTTTCGAATGGTCAAACAGCTTCACCACCGATAAGGTTTTGGTGGAGATGAGCATGACGAACCTTACGAAAGAAGAAAAGGACGAAGAAGACGAAAGCCCTGTTATTACTGGTACGCCTTCGATCGAAATTAAGAAGTTCTACAACAACAAGTTCATTAATACCATTACGGAAGACGATTCGACTCCTATGCTTGTGCTTCCCGTTAACAACAGAGGTTACCAAACGATCGGTAAGGAAATTCTTGTTTCGCAGTTGTACGTAACCGACTTGTTCACGCCTTACCTTGAAGGCAACTTGACGCTTGAAGTATCTAACCCTGACGGTGGTAAGGTTACCTCGAAAGACGGCGTATTGTTAGACGGTACCTGCGCTGTAGATAGAGACTACACTTTCGTCTTGGATAGACTTGGTAGATTCACCGTTAGATTCTACTACACGGAAAATGGTACTAGAACCCCGTTCAACTATTCTTGTAACGTAATAGACTCTGTTGCTCCTACGATTACGGTTGCAGGTAGAACGTACGGTGAAGTTGTTGAAGCTGCTTATCGCGTTAAGGTTGCAGTTGCAACGTACACCGTATCCGACGACGTTACCGATGCTAAGAAGGTTGATGCTTACGTATACGTAACCTATCCTTCTGGTCTTATGAAGGCAGTAGCTGGCGGTAAGACGTTCGACACAACGGAAAAAGGTATTTACCACGTTGTATACGTTGCGCAAGACGAACAAGGCAACATTGCTACGTTCATTTACAAAATAGAAGTAGCTTAAAGGAGGAATTACCGTGAAAAAATTTCATAGATTAACAGCATTATCATTAAGTTTGTTATCTCTTGCTACGGTAGGACTTTCTGCTTGTAAAAAGAATAACGGTAGCGATGAAGGACAAAAATCCACTCTTCCCGAAAGAGAAGCAGCGGAATATTACAAAGGCACGCATATCTATACGGCGCCTGACACAAACGATTATCTTGTTAGAAACGCTAAAACGGAATACAAACTCGTTGTTCCTGAAGATGCTTCTGTCACTGTCGGCATTGCGCAAAAAGAGTTTATGGACTTGTTCAAAGACGCAACGCAAATTGATATTGACGTTTTGAATGATTCGCAAGTTACGGACGTTAACAGCGGCAAGTACATTTCACTTGGCAGAACGACGCTTTTGGCGAATTCTGGAATTGAAATTGACAAAAACGTATTAAACAACGACGGTCACAGAATCGTAACGCAAGGCGACGATATCTATATCTGCGGTGGCGCAGATGAAGGTACGGTATTCGGCGTACACACGTTCATGGGCATCACGTTCAACTACGAAACGTACGCTTATGACTGTATGGAAATCGAAAAGACGGCTAACAAGAAGTTGAAGAAGTACAACGTAACGGATATTCCCGACTTCAAGTTCAGAGCGCACAGCTCGGACGTAACGACGTACGACGCTCCTGCTGAATCGTATGACCAAAACATGTACGCATGGCGTTTAGGTTATTACGGCAAAGCAGCTTATCGTGGTTACTACTACTTACCCGTACACGAACAATGCGATAGAAGTAGTGCTTCGGGCGCAAGTACGAACCTTAACCGTTGGTACCCCGAACATATCTATAAAGATATTACGTCTTGTCTTAACAAGCAATGTACGAGACCTGTAGGTGGCGAACAAAAACTTATCAAAGAAGTTGACGACGCAACCAGAGGTACTTACAAAGTAACGTGTGAATATTGTGGAGACGTGAATATCACTCACTCCTACTGGTATTCGACCGCTGCTACTACCGGTAAGAGAGGTATGCAAGTTTGCTTCACCGCTCGTGGTAACGCAGTAGAATACGAAGCAATGATGCAAACGGCAGTGGATAGAGTTAAGTGGACGTTGACGGAATATCAACCGGGATCGTACTCTGCTAGACCTCAAGCGTACATCATGACGCTTACGCACATGGACAACACGAACGCTTGTAGCTGTGACGCGTGCGATAAGATCATCGAAGCAAACGGTTATTCCATCGCAGCTTGTCAAATTCAATTCATGAACGAGCTTGCAAGAAGAGTTGACGCATGGTTTGAAGAAGAAAATTGTCCTGGCGCAGCTTGGAAAGATAGCTTTAAGCTTCTCTTCTTCGCGTACAATATGAACTACGTACCCCCTGCATATTACGATGCAATAACGAAGACCTACAAACTCTACGACGAAAGCATGAGATTACATCCTAGATTAATCGCATGGTTCGCAAGAGAATCGAACGGTTCGCAAATCTACGACGGCGACAAGTACTTCGACGATAAAGAAGTTAACAAGGACTTCAAGTCGGCAATCCAAGCTTGGAAAGAAGTAACGAACGGTCAAATGCACTACTGGAACTACGGTACGAACTACGCATCATACATGACTCCGATTGAAACGTTCCAATACTTAACGTCGGAAATGATGTCCTTCTGGTGCAACCAAAGTGACAGATTCTGGTTCACGCAATATCAAGACGGCTCGGCAGGTCCTAACTCTGCATGGCACGGTTTGAAGGTATATATCGACTCTCAAATGTCCTGGAACACGTCGCTTGAACAAGGCGAACTCATCGAGAAGTGGATGAACGCGATGTATAAAGAAGCAGCGCCCATCATGATGGATCTCTTCTTAACGCAACGCGCATACATGAGAAAGAACCTTCTTGACACGCAATCCCAGCTTTTGAAGACGGCAGATAGCTGGCCTAAAGCAGTTTTGGATACTTTCCTTAGAAAGATCGACGAAGCAAAAGAAGCAGTTGGTCATTACAAGACGAGCAATCCTGAATTATACGATTTGGTTTGTGGCCATATCGAACTTGAAGCAGTCAGCTACATCTTCTTGATGCTTGAATGTCACGGTACGATTTCCATTGATGAAAAGACCGCATACGTAGAACGTATCAAGTATGATATTGAGTGGTTGAATCTCCATAAGACAGAAGCAGAGTCCGACTTGTTAATGCCTGAATGGATTCAAAAGCATGAATAATTAAGGAGGAAATATATGAAAAACAAAAAACTAGCTATTTTAGCAGCAGTTTGTCTTGTGACGGCAACGGCGGCGGTGACCACGGCTTGTAAAAAGCCCAGTGAACCTACGTACGAAGTTACGCTCAGCTCGGAATCGCTCAATCTCATGATCGGCACAAGCGAGACGCTCACTTCTACGACCACGCAAGTAAGCGGAACAGCGCTCGTTTATGCATCTAGCAATCCTAGCGTAGTAACGGTTGACGAAGCAGGCACAATCACTGCAGTAAGCAAAGGTACGGCAACGATCACCGCAACGTACGGCACCGCAACCGACACCTGTACGGTAACGGTAGACCTTGGTGGTAACGTTCCCGAGCTCGTGCTCAACAACGCTGAGTCCGAAACCACGGTGAATCAGTACACGGTTTTGGACATGACCGGCTACGTTAGCTTCAACGGCGAGAACTACGAAGACGCAGTGCTCACCTACGAAGTAGAAAACGAAGCAGTTGGTACGATCGCAAACGGCACGTTCACCCCTGCAGGCGCAGGCACGACGGAAGTATCGATCAGCGCAAACTGGCGTGGCTTCACGGTAGCAGACGCTATTACGTTATCGACGACCATATCCATCACCGTTGAAAACCATTGGGACTACACTATAAACGGTGAAGAATTGGTTACCGAAGCAACGTTATACACGATCGCTGAAGACGGCTATCCTAATCAAACGGATTTCGCAGTCGTAGCAACCGTAGACGGCCTTGAAATCGATTCGACGGTAGCAGTAAAGAGTGGTAAGAACATTGTAACGTACGATGCAACTACCAAAAAATTAACGGCTACTGGTACCACAAGCGGTAAGGCAACCGTAGCTATTACCGTAAACATCGACGGTCAAGAGCTTACCAAGACGATTGCTGTAACCGTACTTCCTACGATCTACGAAAAAGCAGAAATCGTTGAAAACTTCTCTGAAATCCACGGCGACGTAATTACCGGCGACAACTTAAAGACCATTCTTGGTGGAAGCATTGTTTCTGCTTATGCAGAAGACGATACGAAATTGGATGTAAGAAGCAATAAGATCTACAACGTATTCGAAGGCGTAGAAAGAGACACAACGACGAACATGTACGAAAGAACGATCACTATTTGCTCTTCCACTAAGGGTATTAAGATGACGGTTAAAGGTTACTCTGGTATCTTCACGAAAGCGCAAGACCTTGCAGTTCTCAACACGAACACTAACGTTAAACTCACGCTTGACGATGGCTCTACTACTAACGTAGCAATCGACGAAACAAAGGGTATGCAAAAGTGGGAAAACAAATACTTCGTATTGGCAAACAACATTGACGCATCTCAATACGTACACGCAGCAAACGGTAAGCTCTTCAACCAACGTGGTATGGAATCCTACACCTTCCCTTGCGGTATGTGGAATTCCACGTTCGACGGCCAAGGCTACACGATTAAAGGCATGACGCTTAGCGAATTCGGTCTCTTCGGTTACGTAAAAAACTCCACGATTAAAGACTTAGCGCTCGTAGACACCAAGCTTGCAGACGTTGCTTACGCAACGACGATTGCGCAATACATTATTGGCGGTACGATTTCTAACGTTTACGTAAACGTTACCAACACACAAATCACCAAAGCAGGCGCGATCTTTGCAGGTGGTGTGATTAACGTAACGATGGAAGCAGTCGTAATTGAAACGAGCGCAACGCTCACCGATACGACGACTGGCTACGACGGTATCTTCGCTTATCAAAACCCTGCAGTTTCTAAAGCAACGACGGAAAATCCTTTCGTTACTCCTTACAGCGAAGTATACGTAATCTCTGCAACTACTAACGCTTTAGGCGCAGGTAAGGCAGAGGTTAATGGAGAAGCTGCTAACGTTACGTTCCATGCAGAAAACGTTGCTGCAGGAACGGAAGAAGGCAGGACCTACTTCTCAATTGCAGGTATCAAGCAATACGCTCCTGGCGCAGAAATGACGGATGCAACGTTTACCAAGTTCAACGCCTTCTGGGATACGACGAGCGGTAAACCCGTTTGGAAGTCTGCAAGTGGTGAATTTGCTCCTCCTGTGGCAGACGAAGAGGACGTATCAAGCGATCACGTTGTTGAAGACTTCAACCCTGATTGGTTGAACTAAAAAGAATGGAAATGCGAAGCCGAGCGAACGCTCGAACAAGCAAACCGCTCGGCAGTCGCATTAGGTTAGTTAAAACAAGAAATTTAGGGAACAGCCCCTAAAAAATATATGGAGGTAAATTTATGGCAAAGAAACAATATTTATCGCCCGAAATGGAAGTAAATGCGTTGAGCTGTGAAGACGTTTTAACTGCCAGCGCTGAACCGGCATTTTCGGGCTTGGGTAAGACTGATAAAGATGGTGACACCATGGTAGGTCTTTTCAACACAAATTGGTTCGAGTAACAACTAATCAAACGGTAAACGTTTAAGAAAAAAAAGAAAAAAAAGAGGTAAAATATGAAAAATTTGAAAACTAAAATTGGTTTATCAGTATTAGCTCTTGCATGCGTTGGGGCAGGCGCGTTCAACTTACAACCGAAAGCATCTGTAGA
>JAZQZK010000069.1:0-3705 GCA_045634025.1 Candidatus Scatosoma sp. | reverse complement strand
GCCGATTGCAAAAAGGCGCAGGTATTGATAATGAGTATTTGCGCTTCGTTTAAGTCGTCCGTTAAAGAACAACCGTGGTTTCTTATAAGCGCTAGCATTTTTTCGGTATCCACTCGGTTTTTATCGCAACCGAGTGAAATTACCCCGAATTTTTTAGTTTTTAGCATACTTTTTCCTAAATTTTAATAGATTTGATTAAATTTCGCCGTAAAGTTCTTCATATTCTTCTTTGCTTATCAAGACTTTACGAGCCTTTGCGCCGTCGTAGGGAGAAATGTAACCCATATCTTCCATCCATTCGATTATCTTACCTGCTTTGTTATAACCAACCGAGCATTTTCTTTGAATCATCGAAATAGACGCGCTGTTGGAAAGTATTACGACTTTGAGAGCCTCGATATACACTTCTTCCACCAAAGCTTCTCCTGCGTCTTCATCGCCAACAGGGGCGTGAGCGCCACTATTATTGATATACGTCGTAGCATCGTCGTCAAAATACGCTTCGTTGTTTTGTTTAATGAAATCAACAATCTTTTGACAATCGCCCGACGAGATGAAAGCGCATTGCGCGCGAGTAGGCTCTCTACCGACCGTACCATAGAGCATGTCGCCATAGCCGAGCAATTTTTGCGCGCCCGACGCGTCCAAGATAACGCGCGAGTCAACGTCACTTGCGACCATGAACGCAATACGCGTTGCAAGGTTTGCCTTGATAACACCCGTAATAACGTCCGTTGAAGGGCGTTGCGTGGCGATAATCATGTGAATACCTGCCGCGCGGGATTTTTGCGTGATGTTTTGGATACGTTCTTCCACTTCTTTCTTGGAAGCGAGCATCAAGTCCGCAAGTTCGTCCACGACGATTACGATTTTGGGAAGTTTTTCTTCTTGCGAAGCAACCGCCGCGTTGTATTCGTCAAGATTTACAACGTGTTTGCCCTCTTTGCTCATTTTCGAGAAGAGCTCGTATCTTCGGTTCATTTCGCCCACCGCCCAGTTCAAGCTTTGAATCGCCTTTCTAGGATCGGTTATGATTTCATTAATCATCAAGTGCGGTAAGTTGTTATAAATGACGAATTCCGTCTTTTTCGGGTCAATGAGAATAAGGCGTAATTGTTCGGGAGAATAGCGATTAATTAAGCTTACGATAAGGGTGTTTAAGAACACACTCTTACCAGAACCCGTCGAACCTGCAACGAGTAAATGCACCATTTTACAAATATCGCCGTAAAGTTTCTTATTGACGACGTCTTTACCGATTGAGAAGACGAGCGACGTCGGTTTTGCGTCCGTATATTCCGACCCAGTCAACATACAACCAAGTTGTACCGTTTGGCGTTGTTTGTTCGGAACTTCTACGCTGACAACCCCTTCCTCGTAGTTAAGATATACGTTGACCTTCTTATCACGAAGCGCCATTGCCATGGCCGACTCGATATCCTTGGTCGCAAGCCTTGTAGGAATGATATGCGGCGCGGCAACTAAATTATATCTCGTAAGCGAAGGACCGAAGCTTACGGAAGCAATAGAAATTTCAGTAAAACCAACGCGTTCGTAAACTCTTAAAATTGCCGATTTCATTTCCTCGATTTCATTTGGATCCGCATCGGGAATGATATCTGTACAATCAAAATAATGCAAAGGAGCAGGAACGTAAGGACGATAAATCCTAGGTTTCTTAACAGGCTCTACTACTTCTGCAGGCGTTTCTACCACTTGTTTGGGTGTTTCGACCTTTTCTCTTTGGAAGTTTACAGACTGCAAATTCCTGTTTATCGCTCTATCGCTAAAGCCTATTCTGCGTTCAGGTTGTATTTGCTCTTTAGGCTCAACAATCTCTGTTTCATCTTCATCAAAAATATTTAACGCGTCCGTTTTTTCTTCTACGGGAGCCGTTCTATCTCTTTCAAACTCTCTATCACCGCTAAATGACGAAACTTCGTTAGCGCTACTAAATCTATCAGAAACCACACTCTCGTCGCGAGAAACTCTTTCCGAGAAATCACGAGAAGAACGAGTGGCATCTAAGCCCATCCCACGCTCGCTATCTAATCCGCCTTCTCCGAAAATATTCGGATTGGATAATGAGAAGTAATCCATGTACTCATGGCGACGATAGTCGTCTCTATCCGAAATTTTGGGCTCTTCAACCTGCTCAGCTCTCGGCGTTTCCAAGCTATTCTCACTCTCACGCGTAAATCTATCCGTTCTGTCCGTTATCTCCACCTTGTCCCTATCGCTTGGAACGTTCAAGCCAAAGCTAGACGATCTATCGGTTTGTGGATAGCTTTCCGTAAATCTCGGCGTAGGCGTTTCCCTTTCAACGTTCAAATAGCTTTCTCTTTCTTCGGTTGGTCTAGTATAGGAAGGCTCGCTTACAACCCCGCGAGTTTCGCTTTGATAAATCTTTTGGGGCTCCGATTGCTCGTTTAAACTGTTTTCATAAGCGCTTGTATAGGACGAGAAACCGTTTTTAAGTTCGGTATCTTGCGAAGGCGCGGCTTTATAGCTTTGTTGGTTAGGATCGGCAGGAACGCGGTTATTTACGCTTGAATTTCTATCAAATATCAAGTTCTTTTGATAAATTTCCGCAGGCGAGTTGTTGAATAAGAAGTTACGGCGCCCCACATCGTCAGTCGGGATTTCGGTCGACTCATTCGTGACCGTTTGCGCTTGACGGGGTTGTTGATATCCGCTAAAAGGAGAAAATCCGTTGCCAACAGGTTGCGATCTCTCGCCATAATAATCGTTTTCATTGATAATAACGCTGGGCTTTGGCGCATAGGAATACGCCGAACCGGAAAAACTTTCCCTTTGCATAGGCGGATAAACGCTTTGCTCGGGTTGTTCGGGGAAAGTTTCCGCCGTTTGTATCAATCCCGAATTTGCTTCACTTTCGTTAACAGGAAGTTCTTTGCCGTTTTCCTTTGCGGATTTTTTCCTAATCGTAAAGGATTTTTTACCCCACGCAAGCGCGGTTACGTAAACGGAGAGTAAGCAAAACAAAGACAATACGATAAGAGTACCAATTTTACCAAGCGCTGAGACTGCGAACGAGATAATAACACCGCCAAGCCAACCTAAAATCGTTGCGCTTGCAAGGCTCTCCCCCGCGACAAAGCAAGCCTTTGCGTAGTCTTCCATTTGCCAAGAATAAGTAAGAAGGGTTTGTAAAACCAAGGCAAGTGTTACCACCGCTACGTTCAGGGTAAAAAACGCTAAACGATTTTTCACCAAACGCTTGTCGAAGAAGATAGCGAACGAAGAACATAACGCGCCGATAAAGACGGGGTAAGCAAAATACCCGAATACGCCTAAGAAGAAATCTTGCGTGAGTCGTCCAATTTCACCAAAGATTAAAGAATCCGTAAATAAAATCAATAAAATAAGCAAAGAGAATAGAGCGCAAACCGCCGAAACACTCTCTTTCGTTATCAAAACGGATTCTTCTTTTTTCGCCGTTGTATTTTGTTTGTTTATACTTTTCTTTTTCAAAGAAAGCCTCCCTTTCGCAATTCTTTAGATTATTTTTCGCGACAATTCTTCCAGAATACAATAATACTTACATATTATAACATTTTTTTTTGAAATTATCAATAGTTTGAAAGCAAAAAAAGAGCGTAAATGCGAGTTTTTTTATTTTCTCGACCTACACTCCTAAAAAATATGTGTTTTTTGCTAAAAAGCACGCATTTTATTCTATTT